>JAQVLM010000024.1 GCA_028704125.1 Opitutales bacterium | reverse complement strand
CACTTTGAGGTTCAGGGGGTGCGTATTTCGGACATGCGGGATCTCAAGCGCAAATGGCAGTATCGGCTGCTCGATAATTAAGGATCACAAGGCTATGGAAGCGAACAATCCGGAGGAAATAACCTACAAGTCAGCAGGTGTCGATATTGACGCCGGGAATGAGACCGTATCGCGCATCAAGTCGCATGTGCGGTCGTCATTTCAGCCCGAAGTATTGGCTGACATCGGGAGTTTCGGGTCGATGCTGGATCTGGGAATGGTGCTCAAGGGCTACCGTAATCCGATCCTCATTCAGAGTATTGATGGTGTTGGAACCAAAGTGACGATTGGTTGCAAGCTGGATCGCTATTTCGGCCTTGGGGTGGACATCGTGAGCCATGCCTGTGACGATATTCTGGTCCATGGTGCGCGTCCTGTGTCCTTTCTGGACTACGTTGCGAGCCAAAAGCTCCGCCCCGAGGTGGTGGAGGAGATCGTAAAAGGGATGGTGTCGGCCTGCCGTCAATGTGGGATGTCGCTGGTGGGCGGAGAAACCGCCGAGATGCCGCCGACTTACCGGGTGGGCGAAATCGACATTGTTGGTTGCATCACCGGAGTGGTGGAGAAGGATGAGCTGATCACGGGTGCCGCGATCCGGCATGGAGATGTCGCGGTGGGATTGGCTTCCAGCGGTTTGCACACCAACGGATATTCGCTGGCGAGAAAGGTTCTTTTGGAAGTGGCGGCGCTCCCGCTCGACAAGCCGATGGGAGAGCTGGGCGGAGTGACTTTGGGAGATGCGTTGCTGGCGTCTCACAAGAACTACTATCCCGCCTTCGCCCGAACCCGTGAGGAGAAAATCCCGCTCAATGGAATGGCGCATATCACGGGCGGTGGATTCCTCGAGAATATTCCGCGTGTATTGCCGGAGGGTTGTGGCGTTCGCATACAGCTCGGCTCATGGCCCGTGCTTCCTATCTTTGATTTGATTGCGCGTCATGGGCGGATTGCGAGGGATGAATTGTTCCGTGCCCTTAATATGGGGATTGGAATGGTTTGGTTTGTGAATCCCTCCCATGCGGATGCCCTGATCCGGACGGTGAATGCGGTCGATGGTTATCAGGCTTACCGGATCGGTGAAGTGGTGCCGGGGGATCGCAAGGTCATTTTGGCGGGTTGAGGGGCATAAAAAGGTAACAGTGGGGAGATCATCCATTCATGACAGATAATCAGTCAATTGTTGCAGTTGTTCAGTTTCCGGGAAGCAACTGCGAAAACGAGTCGTTACTGGCGCTGAGACGTGTGGGGCTTCAGGGGCGTGAGTTTCTCTGGAATCAATCCGCCGAGGACCTGAGGGGATTTGGCGGATACGTGATTGTGGGGGGCTTCTCCTGTGAGGACCGTTCGCGTGCCGGGGTCATTGCGGCGTTGGATCCTGTCATGCGCGTGATCATGGAGGAGTCTGCCCGCGGAAAGCCGGTTCTCGGGATATGCAACGGAGCCCAGATTCTGGTCGAAACCGGCCTGGTTCCCGGCTATGCCTCGCGCCGGCTTGGGATTGCACTGGGTCCGAACCGCATGGAACAAGCGGGACGGATTGTCGGGGTTGGATACTTCAACGACGATGGTTTTTTGAAGACCGGGCTTCCAAAGGGATCGAATGCGTTTAACCGGAATCTTGCCCCGGATGACGTGATCCGGGTGCCTTTCGCCCATGCGGAAGGCCGTTTTCTTTTTGAGCCGGGCTTGATGGATCGCATGGTGGAAGGGGGACAATTGGCGTTCCGGTACGTGGACGCGGATGGCGTAATGGTGCCGGAGTATCCGGTGAATCCGAACGGGTCGCAGGGAAATGCGGCGGCCGTGGTGAATGCGGCCGGCAATGTGATGGCGATGATGCCCCATCCCGAGCGTTCCACGCGGGGTGATCCCATTTTTGCATCGATGGGTTCTTACATGGCGGATGCGCGTTCGGTCGCCTTCAATGCTAAGGTTTTGGAAGATCCGAAGACGCAGGAGACGGTGGAATTGTGCGGGTGGACACCTGATCCAAATCAGGTTCACCTGCCGGTTAAGCTCATCATTACCGATAACACTGCGGTCACGATCGAGGATGCGCTTTCGCGCGCCGGGATTGAGGCGTCGGTGGAGCGTTGGGTGTTGTGGAGTCTGGACCTTGGCGGGCAACCGGCTCAGAAACTGGTATCGGATATTACCGCAACCGGAGAGCTCTTGAACACCAACAAGGAGTGGATCGATGACCTGTCCGCGATCCACGCAAATCATGGCGCGTCAGCTCATGTTCTGGTGGTTGAGACACTGGACGAACCCATTGGTCGGATGAAGCTGCAGACCTTGAAGCGGCGGTTTCATTTCAACTCCTTGACGGCGGTCTCGCGGAGGGTGATCTGGAAGATTGTGCTTCAAGATCCGTCAGTTGGGATTGAGGCTGTGGTCAAAACCCATATTTTGCACAATCCGGTGATGGATAGGATCTGTCGATTGGGTTAATCCGGTTGAGCGACCGGATGGGTGATTGAGGAATAAGGGCATTCAATAAGCAAAGGAGCGTGTTATGGAGGATGGATTGGAGAACTGTCTGAAAGAAGTTGAGGGTGTTTCAGAAAAACGATCCGGGAAGGTTCGTGATATTTGGGCAATCGGCGACAAACTGGCGATTGCCGCTACCGACCGCCTCAGTGCGTTTGACCGGTTCCTGACCCTGATACCCTATAAAGGTGCCGTCACCAATCTCACCAGTGCGTGGTGGTTTGAAAGAACGCGACACATCACGCCGAACCACCTGGTGTGTGTGCCCGATCCGAACTTGTCCCTTGTGAGGAAATGCACGGTGTTTCCGGTGGAGATGGTGGTGCGCGGTTATGTGACCGGATCAACCGATACCTCCCTTTGGACCCACTACAAGAAAGGCGTCCGCAACTATTGTGGAAACGTGATTCCGGAGGGGCTCAATAAGAATGATCGTCTCCCGGAGGCTATCGTTACCCCCACCACCAAGTCGGATGAACACGACGAACTCATCACGCCGGTGGAAATTGTCGAGCGGGGTTTGATGTCCGCATCGGAATGGGAAGATGTGCGCGACAGGGCGCTGAAGTTGTTTGCGTTCGGGCAGGAGCAGGCCAAAGAGCACGGGCTCATTCTGGTGGATACAAAGTACGAGTTTGGCAAAACTCCGGATGGCGAAATCCTCCTGATCGACGAGATCCACACTCCTGATTCCAGCCGGTATTGGATTGCTGCCAGTTACGATCAGAGAATCGCGGAGGGCAAGGAGCCCGAAAATATCGACAAGGAGTTTGTGCGCTTGTGGTATCGCGATCACTGCGACCCCTACCGCGATGAGGTGTTGCCTGAGGCACCCAAGGAACTCCGTTTGGAGTTGTCGCGCCGATACGTCAACCTGTACGAGCGCATTACAGGTGAGGGCTTCCCCTATGAAGCCTGCAAGGGCGATCCCAATGCCCGCATTCATCGCAATTTGCAAAAAGCACTTTCATGAGCGATCCGATAAAACATGAATGCGGTGTGGCGTTGATACGGCTGATGCAGCCGATGTCCTATTATCTGGACAAATATCGCAATCCGCTTTGGGGCTTCAACAAGCTTTTCCTCTTGATGGAGAAGCAGCACAACCGCGGTCAGGATGGGGCGGGTATCGGATCGGTTAAGCTGAATGTGCAGCCCGGGCTGCCATACATGTTCCGGGAGCGCAGCATCAAACCCAACTCGTTGACACGGATTTTCAAGAAGGCATTGGGTCAATACAACTCGTTGAAGAAAGTCGGAGTGGTTGACGAAACCCAACCGGCGACCATCAAACACCATTTCGATTTCGGGGCAGAGCTGTACCTTGGGCATTTGAGGTATGGAACTTCCGGAGGATACAGTGAAAGCTCGTGTCATCCGTTTTTCCGTAAGAACAACTGGCCCACGAAGAACCTGATGGTGGCGGGGAACTTCAACATGACCAATACCGGCCAGTTGAATGACCGGCTGATTGCGATGGGGCAGCATCCGGTTTTCAACACCGACACCCAGACGATTCTGGAGGAGATTGGTTTCGAGCTCGATCAGGAGCACGACAGCCTTTATCACAAATACCGTGAGGACCCCGATAAGCACGGGTCCGAAATCGCCCATTGGATCAGCCACGACATGGATCTGGCATCCGTGCTGGAGCGTGCCTCGTGCGAGTGGGATGGAGGGTATTCGATCGTCGGGGTAACGGGTAATGGCGATTCTTTTGCCATCCGCGATCCATGGGGGATCCGTCCGATGTTTTACATTCAGGATGACGAGGTGGTATCCTTTGCATCGGAACGTGCGCCTTTGATGACGGTTTTTGGGAAAAAACTGGAGGAGGTGCATGAATTGAGTCCGGGAGAGGCTTTCGTGATCAAGGCGGACGGGCGTAGTTTCCGCCGGATGATCCGGGAGCCCGGGGAACGGAAATCCTGTTCGTTTGAACGGATCTATTTTTCGCGCGGAAATGACCACGACATCTACTTGGAGCGCAAGGCGCTTGGAGCCGCTTTGGCTGAGCAGGTCCGGGATGCGATTGACAACGACTTTGGCCATTCCGTTTTCAGCTTTATTCCGAACACCGCTGAAGTGGCCTACAAGGGCATGATCCAGGAGCTGCGCCGGATCCGGCGTTCTCAGGTTAAAGCGGCGATTCTCGAACGCCTCGCGGCGGGAACTGTGACCGAGGCGTTTCTGGATGAAGTGATCATGGACAATTGGCCGCGTTCGGAGAAGGTGGCCAACAAGGACATCAAGCTGCGGACTTTCATCAGCAAGGAGTCGAGTCGCCTTGAGTTGGCTACCCACGTCTATGATATCACATACGGCACCGTGAATCCGGGGGACAACCTGGTGGTGGTGGATGATTCCATTGTCCGGGGAACGACCTTGCGACAGTCGGTCATCGGGATTTTGGCGAGGTTGCAGCCCAGGAAAATTATCATCGTGTCGACGGCCCCGCAGATCCGCTATCCGGACTGCTATGGGATTGATATGTCCCAGATTGAGAAGTTCATCGCTTTTGAAGCGGCGGTTTCGCTTCTTAAGGAAAGCGGGGAGGAGCGACTCCTCAAGAGCATCTACGATGAGTGCAAGGATCAGGAAAGCCTGCCCAATGAAATGCTCACCAATCGGGTCGCGCGCCTCTATGAAGCGTTCACCGATGACCAGATTTCGGAGCGGATCGCGGATTTGGTGCGCCCCAGAATCGACTACTGGAATGGCGAACTGAAACTGATATTCCAGAAGGTATCGGACTTGCGCAAAGCATTGCCGGAGCATCGCGGAGATTGGTATTTCACCGGTGAGTATCCGACTCCCGGCGGGTATCGGGTGCTCAACAGTGCTTACATCAACTTTTTCGAACAGCGTAAGGGACGCAGTTACTGAACCAGCGGTCCATTTGTCGCCAACCGTAAGATGAGCAGAAAGATTTTGATAGTAGGATCGGGAGCAAGAGAGCATGCCATCGCGGCGGCGCTGTCGCGTTCTCCCCAATTCCCGACGCTTTATGTCTGGGGATCCGGTGAAAACCCTGGAATGCGGGATTTGGCGGCTGCCACCCGCGTCGGTTCTTTGACCGACGGTAAAGCGATTGCGGAGTGGGCCAAGAGCTTGGGCGTCAACCTCGCTGTGATTGGTCCGGAGGCCCCTCTCGAAGCGGGAGTTTCAGATGCCTTGTGGAGCGTCGGGATACCGGTGGTGGGGCCCAAAAAGACGCTTGCCCGACTCGAAAGCAGCAAGTCTTTCACGCGGGATCTGCTCATGAAGCATGGAATCGCACCTGCTTGCCCGCGGTTCAGGCGCTTTGATTCGATGGAAGGCGTTGCCGGTTTTCTTAAGGAACTGGGCGATTTGTATGTCATCAAAGCGGATGGGTTGATGGGGGGCAAGGGCGTCAAAGTTGCTGGCGATCACCTCCACTCGCATCCGGAAGCGTTGGCATGGTGTGATGAACTGATCCGGGCGGGTGGAGCCTTTGTGATCGAGGAAAAAATGATCGGTGAGGAATTCTCCCTGATCAGTTTTTGCGGAGGCAGCACTTTGTGCCATACGCCGCCGGTGCAGGATCATAAGCGTGCCTTTGAAGGGGACACGGGTCCGAACACAGGGGGCATGGGGTCTTACAGCGATGCGGACCACAGTTTGCCGTTCTTGAGCCGGTCCGACGTGGAAGCCGCGCAGGCCATCAACGTGCAAGTGGCGGAGGCATTGTTCAGCGAAACCGGAGAACGGTACAAAGGAATCCTCTATGGGGGATTCATGGCAACCGCCACCGGGGTCAAGGTGGTGGAATACAACGCACGCTTCGGGGATCCGGAGTGTGAGAATCTGCTGACTTTGCTTGAATCTGATTTGGTTGAGGCTTTCAACGCGGTGGTGGAGGATTCACTGAATGCTCAGACGGTTACATTCCGGCGCAAAGCCAGCGTTTGCAAATATGCGGTTCCGGAGGGATATCCGGATCGTCCGTTAAAAGGTTTTCCGTTTTCGATTGAGCGGGTTCGCAGCGAAGGGCTCTACCTCGGTGCTGTCGACATCAAGGATGGGGTGTTGGTGGGAACCGGATCGCGCACGGTTGCGGTGGTTTGCACCGGCGATACACTCGCCGAAGCTGAGGCGAAAGCGGAGCGAGAAATCTGCAAAATTGAGGGGCCATTGTTTCACCGGACCGATGTTGGAACCGAAGCGCTGATTGCGCGGCGTGTGGAACACATGCGTGCCCTTAGGGGATAAGCATAGAGTCCCATCCGCGCCTATATCGCTCAATATCGGTATGGGTGCGGAGTCGTCCGGAGTATACGGGCAGCGTTCATCCCGGCCAGTGGATGCCCGGTTTTACTGGCAGAGGTTACGATTTACGGTTTTTTTCCCGGAATCGGTGTTCGTGTTTGAATCGGGCGTGAGAGTTTGTTCTCATGCGGCAAGTCCGTTCTCCGTTCGGGCGGACAGCATCAAATGGGAGGAGAGCCGAAATGGAAGAGGAAGTCTTTGAGATCAGGGATGCCTGGATCAAGATCCGCGAGTATATTGCGGCTGGCGATGGATCAGGAATTATTGCGTGGATGGATACCCTCCCCAGCGGGGAAATCGGGCGTATCCTCTCCCGGCTGAGCGAGGATGAGCTGACCACGGTCATGCAGCTCATCGGCCCTGAAGAAGGTGCTGAGCTGCTCAACCAGATCCCGGAGGCGCAGGCTGTCGACATTCTTGAAGATTTGCCTTCTGAGGCTGCGGCTGCGATCGTCGATGAGCTCGATAGTGACGAGCAGGCGGACTTGCTCGGTGAACTCGATAAGGATGACGCAGAGGCGATTCTCTCCGAGCTGGATCCTGAGGATGCGTCCGACATCCGCCGGTTGATCGAATACGACTGGAGCACGGCCGGTGGGGTCATGGTTACGGAATACCTGTACTTCCGGGAAACGGCGACCACCTCACAGGTATTGGAGCGCCTCCGGGCAAACAAGGAGGTGTATGCGGACTACGAGGTGCAATACATCTACATTGTGTCCAGAGATGGGCTCCTGAAAGGGGTCCTCAAACTGAGGGATTTGCTGCTCTCCCGGGATCAGCAGCGGGTGGGGGATCTCATGAGGACTGACATCCTCAAGGTGAAGACCGATGCGCCCCTGAGCGAATTGCGGGAGATATTTGAAGAATACAACTACATCGGGATTCCGGTGGTGGATGAGTCCGACAAGTTGGTCGGAGTGGTTCGCAGAGCGGCGGTGGAAGAAGCGGTAGGGGAGTTGGCGACAGAGGATTTCCTCAAAATGAGCGGTTTGAACGGGGAAGAGGAACTCCGGACCATGCCGGTGTTTCTTCGCTCCAGGCGGCGGCTTTCCTGGCTTGCGGTGAGCATGGCGCTGAATGTGGTGTCGGCCAGCGTGATTGCCGTGTATGAGCACATCCTGCAGGATGTGATCGTGTTGGCCATGGTCTTGCCGATTATCGCGAATATGAGCGGTGCATCGGGTAATCAGGCGATCGCGGTGAGTTTGCGCGAGCTGACCTTAGGATTGATCAAGCCCTTCGAAGTGATGCGTGTGTTGCTTCAGGAAGTGTGGGTCGGGCTGTTCAACGGTTTGATTTTGGGCCTGGTGTTGGGGCTGATTCTCGGTTTTTGGAAGGGCAATCCCTACCTTGGGTTGGTTGTGGGAGCAGCCATGCTCTTCAACAGCGTGTTATCGGTCTGTGTGGGGGGTGCGATTCCGATGCTTTTGAAGTGGGTCAAACTGGATCCCGCGTTAGCTTCCGGCCCGTTGCTGACGACGGTATCGGACGCATGTGGTTTCTTCATGACCCTGGCGTTTGCGTCGCTGATGCTGCCTCACATCCTGTGATTGGATTCAGGATCAGAGGGAAGCACTGAAGAAGGAGTCGACTCCTTTTTGACCGAAGCATCATCCGTCTCTATCTCCGGAGGCTGAAACTCATGTTTGTGCTGGATCAGGCTGATCGCGCGGAGTCGTTTGGATCCCGCTTCTTTAGGTGGAAGCAGCAACATCAGGATGCGGTTTCCGGAGTGGAAACTCCAATGGTTCATGAGCACGGGTTCCATTTTTCCGTTGACCCTCACCCCCAGTCCGATCGAGAGAGGTTTGTCGGGGTCCGGATGAATGGAAACCGGTTGGGATAGCCCCGGCCGAAATACCACTGGCTTTCCGTCAAATAGACCTTCGAGGAGCCATGGGGTGGCGTTTAGAAAAGAGATCGAGTCGAAGGGCAGGCCATCGGGTGCGTCATTTGAGACAACCACATTCACCTGCTTTCCCTGTGAATCCGGATGCTCCTCAAAAGAGAAAATGAAGAGAAACCGTTGTCCGTTCTCAGGCAATTCACAGAATGTGATCGGAGTATACACAGGGTTGCCATCGGAGTCGGTCTTCCGGGAGCAGAAGGCTATCTTGCGTGGTCCTCGGTAGGAGTAATTCCGGGAACGGCTGAATGGGCGAAAGCGCAACGCACGGTGGTTGCCCGTGGTCTCCTCGTACCAAATGTCATCCACATCCGGTTGGCCGATGGAATACACCGAGAAATCGA
This sequence comes from Opitutales bacterium, assembly GCA_028704125.1. Classification (GTDB taxonomy): domain Bacteria; phylum Verrucomicrobiota; class Verrucomicrobiia; order Opitutales; family JAFGAQ01; genus JAFGAQ01. The sequence goes on along the minus strand of JAQVLM010000024.1, from coordinate 5,717 downwards.
TGCTGACGGAGGCTTTCCCGGAAGACTCGTCATCCAAGGCCGCGTTGGAAGTTCCCGGCAGCATGAGCAGAATCAGGAACAATTGGATCTTCATGAATAGGTGCATCGGGTGTTCATGGGTGCGGCGGGTTGAGCCATCGGAATGCGACGACGCGAAACCGGCGACCGAATTTGGCATTTGCGGGGTTGAGCCCGGATGGTGCGGTGTCCGGTGGATTGGTTGGATCGAAGTATTCCGGGAATCGTTGAACCCATGCCTCGCAAAGAGCGGATGCCATGAGGACGCCCGATCCCGGATGCACTGTGTCGCCGTAGGCGCGAATGCGGAAGGTGTCTCCCCGTGTTACCATGTTGGATGCAGTGCCCCTGAGAATGTCAGCCGGAGAGAGATGGGCCGGAGCGAGCCCTGAAATACCTTTGTTCATAGGGGGGACTGAAGCGATGGCTTCCCGGAGAACCGGGCTGGATGCAAAGTCCCGGATTGAATGGAACGGTCCATGTGAACGAACGCCATGCGTGATTGCGGTGGCAAGTGCGTGAAGGTCCCCGTAGGGATTGTGGGAATCCGGTTGGCGGTCGAGAATCCGGAGTCCCTGACTCCAAATCGACATGGGGTTTGCGTTTCCGCTGGTCGAATCAAATAGACCGGAGTCGCACCGTTGATCCTTCATGGAGGGCAGGGCAAAGGGCAATCTCGAAAAAACAGAAGGAATGCTTTGAGGAGAGGGCGGCTGTTCGAGATCAATCTGTGCGTTTGGGGCCAAGGATTGATGCAGGAAAACAGCCCATGCCAAGGGATCCGTTGAGTTTATGTTAAACCCTCCCCGGATGAAAAAACGGGCGGCTCCGTTTGAGCCGGTGATGGCTTCAAGTGTGGGGTAGATCCCATCGGCACCCGGTATTGGCACGGCGCCGGGGTTGCTCAGTTGTCCCGGGCTGGTTTGATCCGCAGTCCAGGATGTTGGGTCGGTATCCCAGCACGAATCGGGTAGCGCATGCCCGCTGAAGACATATCGGTCGAATACGTCGTTCCAATCTCCGGCCTCCGGACAACCGATGGAGGGGTATGGTTTGCCATGGAGGATGAGGGATGAAAACACGCTTGGACTGATCGGCTCGACGACTGGAAGCTCGCTCAGGGTAATTGCGGGACGGTCCGGAGGATGATCGTTGGATTCTCCCGGCATGTCCCAGAAGAGCGGGTCCAAACTGGAAAAGACATCCCTCTCCTGCTGCGCTAAAACCGGGTCCGACGTGATGGAGTAGAGCTCCCGGATCTCCGGGTTACTGAAATCGATTTCTGGATCCTGCGGGTGGATGAGTTTGGAGAGGCGGTCAAGGCTCTCCGGATCATCTTTGAGGCGGAAATAGTAGGCGAAACGGTAGTTGTCGATCGTGTAGTCGGCACTACGATGCAAGCAGTATTGTGAGCCGGAAAGCTCGAGTCGGATGGGCCCGAAGGGAATGTTTTTCAGGCGCAGCATTACCCCATGGCGAGCCTTGTAGGCATCTGGTGTTTCTTCCGCTTCGATTTCTCCGGCGTAGGGAACAACCTCCAGGGTCACGGCATCGGCTGGTGTAAGGCTGCGGACGGAGATCGTGTCATCTGCTGCGATGGTGAGTGGGGTGGCGGAACCATTGGAATCGGTCCAATCCCAATAGTTGTCCCGGTTGGAGAGGGTTCGCGCGAGGCCATCGGCTTTGTCGGGCTCCATGAGCTGGTAGACTGTTCCTGCATCGATTCCACGTCGCCAGCCGGTCTGTGGATGCGTCAGTACGCTGAATCGTTGCCATGAGTGGATGAGGGCATCGGAGGGCGAGTTGTATCGGAATCCCTGCGACTCCGGCTCGAAGTGACTGAGATTTGCCTGAAACCGTCCTGCCTCCATTGTGGTTCCGCCCGGGAGCGTGCGGGTATTGGAGATTTCGATGATGGGGAGCCCGCGGACCATGACAATGTAACCCCGGCCTTCCATCCCGCCGGATGTGGTGCGGGAGTCGAAAGCGAGGTCCCACGGGTAGGGATTGAGCAGTTCCGATTCCATGTGATAGCGTATCCGATGGATCCCATCGCTTCTTCCGACGAAGATCCCAACGTAGAGTTTGAACTCGGTGAGGACCGGAGCCAGCGCGACCATGGGTTCGCTTACATCCGGGGATGCATTGGAGGGAAGCCGGCTGAGGCCGGGTGGGTTGGTGTCGATGCTATGCCGGATCTGGAACGAGGAGGGATCGACGGTGGATGCTCCGTAGTTACCTGGCGTCATCCACCATCGCACCCTTGGGGTAATCCGGTCGTGGTCGGTATAGTTTGGATCCGACAGGTTGGTTTTCAGTCCTCCGGCTATCGGATTCGTGGGAATGGAAAGGGTGTGGACCGAGAGTGCTCCCAAGGCTGATACGGGTATCGGGTCTGTCAGGCTTGCGACCGGATGCCAAAGCATGAGTTGCTCCGGAACCAAAACCTGCTGGAGTTCTTTGATCGAATCCGTGGATTCAAGGGACTCGGATTTTGCGTGGAGGGCCGGGATGGCCGCTTCGGTTCCAGACCGGCGTTTGGTGGTCAGCGCGAGGGTGGTCCGGAATGGGCGCGGCAAGGCGGTTTCGGAAAAAGGGCTCAGGATGTCGGGGACAGACGCATCCGCTTTGAGGGACTCGTCGGATGTGATCCATGCCATATGACCATACGTTACCGTTTCGGTCCCATCCTGCCGGTTCATCGCTACCATGGGAATGTGGGACACTGAATCGTCCCGATCTGGCAAGGACACCCATCCTGCAGGCCCGGGAGTGGAAGTCGGGTCGGGGTTTGTTCCTGATACAAGCCAGAAGGGTGAAATGCCGGGTGTATCATTAGGAATGACCCCGGTCCATCTGTTTCCGGCGCAGTCCATACCGTGTGGCAGTGTGGCGGGAATAACGCAGGTTTTGTCCGGACCGGCCGATTCCTGAAGCTGGGCGATTGCGCAATGGAGTGCGTTTATCGCATGGGTTTTGGCGGAGATCCTTGCCTGCCTTCTCACGCTGTGGGCGTGTTCCGATCGTTCAACCAGCAGGAAGGCTGTGAACATTGCCCCGGCGCACACGACAAGCACCAGAACCACGAGGATCAGGGATCCACGCTGGGGATGTCGGGATCTGCGAATGTATTGAAAACAATCGGAAGATTGCGGTGGATCGTTCATTTTGCCGTATGAGAAACGATTACCAAATATATAAAAACTGAAACGGATAATGCAATCCGTATTGTGATGGCGGGCTTTGGTGCGGAGTAGTGGTGCCCTTTTTTTGAAGACGTAGTTGTGAAAACAGGCGGCTGAAACCAATTCGGATGACTGTTGGATTGACGATTGGGGTCATGCTTCGTTGCATGGGGAGTGAAGCATGCGCGTTTCGATTATCATCTCCGTCTACAACTGTCTTCCGCTAACACAGACGTGTTTGGAGACCCTTGAGCATACCGTTCCGATCGGATTGGATCACGAGCTGGTGTTGGTGGATGACGGTAGCTCGGATGGCAGCCGGGAGTTCCTCAAGCAATACGCGTCGAACCGTTCGAATTGCAACGTGCTCCTGAACGAGCGAAACCTGGGTTATGCCCGCAGCAACAACCGTGGGGCGGAATTGGCAAACGGGGATGTGTTTCTTTTTCTGAACAACGATACGGCACTGCTTCCGGGCTGGATTGAACCGATGTTGGAGGGGTTGGAACAGAAGAGCCGTCCCGGCATCGTTGGTAATGTGCAGCGCAGGGTGGTGGACGGGGAGATCGATCACGCCGGGGTTTTTATCACTGGCGAAGGGAAGCCCGACCATTTCAGGCAGGATCCCGCGGCGGCCTATCCTGAGCTCGAGTATTCGGAGTTTTTTGCTGCAACGGGTGCCTGTCTGTTGATGCCTGCGAAGCTATTCCGGGATCTGAAGGGATTTGATCCGGTCTTTCGCAATGGCGGAGAGGACATGGATTTGAATTTCCGCGTCCGGAAGTTGGGGCATGGCGTGTTGATTGCCAACCGCAGTATGATTATGCACCATGTGAGCGCATCGCCTGGATGCAATGATCATCACGAGCGGAATACCTGCATTCTTTTTTCCAAGTGGAGGGATCTGCTGTTGAATGAAGGTGCGCGTCAGTGGAGCCTCGACTACCTTGCGTCGCATCGCTCAACGCCGGGAAAATGGGGAGACAAGGTCTACAGACAAGCCCGGTTGATGAAGGCTGGCTGGCGATCGCAACCACCGGCTGAGGCCATAAGGGCAGTTGAGGCCCGAATGGCTGAGCAGGAAAGGGTATGGGCTGAAATGTTTCCCGGTGGACCGAAGTGATCCTGGTTTACCAGTTCCACCAACCGGAGTCGCAGGTGACGGAGAGCGGGCGGGTGTAATCGTCAATTGACGAAAGCCTCCATTCCCAGCTGCGGCGCGGGTTCCCCAAGTGGGCTCCGGCTGTGGGAATTCCCGCTTTCATGGTGTAGCCCAGCAGGTTGCCATCATTGTCGATGAGGATCACATCATCCGTGTTGTCCATGTTGATGTCCGCAATCCCGGCAGGAATGAAGTCGCTGCCAGGAAGGGCCGTTGTTCCCCATCCAAATTGAGCTTTCGGATTTCCGATGTGCTGTGCGTTCTCGAGCCGGCCATTGGATGCACTGAGCAAGAACTGGTTTCCGGCTGTATCCACGAGCAGGAGGCTGCGACGTCCGTTGCCGCGGAAATCTCCGGACCCGATGCATTTGATGGGTGCGTTGGGATCGGCGCGCAGCCCGTTGAGTCCGAATTGAGTGGCATTTCCGAGGTCGAGCTTAGAGGTGAATCCGGATGCGCCAATCAAGCCGGCCATGAGATTGCCTTCCCTGTCGACGATGACGATGTCCTCGTTGCCGGAGTTGTCGATTGGGATGGTTCCAAGCACCTGATACCAGAAGTGTTTGACGGTCCCGGCCGGAACCCCATAAGCCGCGTTGATGTTTCCGATGGTTTGCGCTCCGGAGACTCCTTTGGCGTCGAGGATTACGACTTTGAAATCGCCGGTTTCGGTGTTGGTAACCCAAAGGTCACGGAATCCATCCCGGTTCAGATCGGAGAACGCAACGGGTCGGTCAGCCGCATTCGGGTCCGCATAGAGCTCCCATCCGAAACGTGAGGCCGGGTTTCCGACATATCGGAAGCTCTGGACCTTGCCATGCGTGATCCGGATTTCGATGATTTCGCCGGTTTGATCGACGACGTGGAAGGTGTTTTTGCTGTTGGACAAGGACCGGGATTCATAGCGTTCCAGATTCCATTCCGAAGAGAGGGTGTCACGATCGACCCCGAGCATGGCGAGACCGGATGGGTCCCTTGACAGATAGGCCCCATTTGCCATGTTGACGAAGAGCACCCCGCCTCCCGCCGCATGGCCGGTGAAGGCCTCGATCCTCCAATACTGCGAAGGCGATCCGTCGAACGGCGCGAATGTGACCGATCCTCCAGTCTGGGTGAGAGTAAGGTTTGAGGATCGGCTGTTGAGAACGTAGTAAGAATTCCCATCCCCGAAGTTCCGGTTGGTTTGGGTGATGTTCCATTTCTCCTGGACCAGTGTGTTGCGTGTATCTGCGTCATCCGCCAGATGGGCGATTCCGCGGTCCGCAGCGGCCAGGAGTTTGTGGCTGGGTACGTCGCTGCGGAAGATTTCAAATTCCCCGGCGATGAAGCCGTTTGATTTCGGGCGAAGCGCA
>JAQVLM010000390.1 GCA_028704125.1 Opitutales bacterium | reverse complement strand
GGGAGACCGGGCACCTGATCGCGCAGTGCTTGCTGACGTATAAATTCGAGCTCTATGGGAGCGCGGCCGAGAAAATGACGGCCGCAGTTGCCAGGCTTGACGCGATCACCCCGCGTCCCGGCGCGGTTTCGTGATGATCAGAGGGTTAATCTCAACCATCGAACAATCCTTCTCGATGAACAAACGGTAGAGTCCGTTCAATAGCTTGTCCGCCTGCTTCACAAGATCCCCTTCAAGACCCAAGCCATAGGCAACGCGCCTACACTGATAAGGCTGGAGCCCGACCCCGGCATCCACCGGGACCCGGATGATCTTCTCAGGGGTGTCGGCAGCAACCTGCTCGATTTCAACGCCGCCCTCAGTGGACGCGATGATGATCGGATTGGATGTCTCACGATCCATGAGGATGGCGAGGTAAAATTCTTTCTGAATCTTGCAGGCTTCTGTGAAATAGACCGTCTTCACCACGCGACCGGCAGGTCCCGTCTGTTTTGTGATTAAGGTATTGCCCAGCATACGCCGAGCCATCTCCGCGCCTTCGCAACAGGAACTCGCCAGCTTGACCCCACCCTTGTAACCATCGGCAAATGTTCCCTTTCCTCTGCCTCCGGCATGGATCTGAGCTTTTACAACAACGGTGTCCACACACATACGCTTGAGCGCCGGCTCAATCTCTGCGGCGTCCTGAACAGCGATGCCAGTACCGCTTGCGACACCATATTGGCCAAACAGTTCCTTGGCCTGATATTCATGAATGTTCATGTTAAATCATTTGCGCCTTCAGAAAAGGAAAGTCGAATGTTTTCCCGTTTCACAGCGCCGGATTTTGCATCTTCGAATACTGCTAATGTCCAACATTAGACGGAATAGATGCAAGGGTATCGATTCGCAATGATCCAAGCCGCCTCACCTTCCGGTTTTTCTGCAGCCCCCCCCCCGGGGGCGCATGCCAACGATCAAGACCCACCCTTGCCCACCAAAACAGGCTTTCCATATTGTAAACCTCTGCCTCCGGATTCAACCGGCTCCATTGGATCGGTCCACGATCGAAGACCGGATGCGCATCAACTCCTCTTTGAGGATATCAATGCGAACCGGCTTCTCCACAAATCCGTCCATCCCGGCATCCGAACACACCTTCCGGTCCAACTGGGTTACGCCAGCCGTCATTGCCACAACCATCGGTTGACGCTCCGGAGGAAGGTTCTGGCGAATCCAACGCGTTGCCTCCAATCCGTCCATTTGGGGCATCTGCACATCCATCAGCACAATGTCATAATCGCCGTCCCGCACCTTGTTGACCGCCACTTGACCATCCTCGGCGAGGTCAGCCATCAATCCAATCCGCTTGAGCAGCAGCATGGCTACTTTCTGATTCACCGGATTATCCTCGGCCAACAGTATCTTCAAATCGCTCAAGCCCTCCACACCATTCCTGGAAGCCGGGGCTGGAACCACCGGAACCGTTTCCTCATCGGGCCTCCGGCCGATACGTTCCAGAATCTCGGCCATGAGGTGGAGCCGCGCCGGTTTCCGCACAAAGTAGACTCCACCCCAAGTGGTCTGTGGATTCACTTCCCGGGTCAGAATGACAATTGGAGCGTGTTCGACGAACGAAAAACCCCTTATAAAACATATCAGATCATCTAATCCAATCGGCATGTGGTGCATATCCACAACGATTGCCATCAATCCCGCGGGCTTCTTTTCCTCCAACACGGTGACAGTCGTCCAATCCGGGCTGTATTCGCAGCCGATGCCAAGCGTGCGCATGAGGCACTTCAATGCCTGTTCAGAGGGAATCGAGGACGCGATACACCAAACCTCCTTGTTCTGAAAACGGGCACTGAAATCCCTCGGTTGACAGTCTGTGGCCTCCGGCAAGGGTATCTCGAAGCTGAAAACGGATCCTTTCCCTTCCCGACTCTCCAGATGAATATCACCGCCCATCAACCATACCAGATTCCGCGAGATCGGCAGCCCCAAACCGGCTCCGCCGTATCGCCTCGCGTTCGAATCCTCGACCTGAAAGAAGGGCTCGAACAACTGGTCCACTTTCTCTCTTGGAATGCCAATTCCCGTGTCATGAACCTCAAACAACACGTATCCCGAATGCGCTGGAGTCAGGGACTTCCGCAACACCACCCGCACCTCTCCCTTCTCGGTGAACTTGATCGCGTTACCCACGAGGTTAATCAACACCTGACGCACCCGGGTCATATCTCCGATCCGGAAATCGCCCACATCCGGGCACATTTCCATCGACAAATCCAAATCCTTTTCCTGTGCGCCGAAGGCCAATAGGTCCATCACATCCTCGACACACGTTCTCAAATCAAAGGAGGCCCGCTCTATTTCAAGCTTTCCGGCTTCAATCTTGGAGTAATCCAGGATGCCATTGAGGATACTCAAGAGGGATTCACCCGAACTCTTGATCGTGTGCAAAAAGGCAGCCTGCTGTGAATCCAGTTTGGTCTGATCCAGCAGGGCACACATCCCGATTACGCCGTTCATAGGCGTCCTGATTTCATGACTCATCGTCGCCAGGAAGCGACCCTTTGCGATGGAAGCCGCCTGCGCCTCTCCTTTCAGTTTCTCCGATATCTCAAGCGACTCCCTCAGCTCCCGGTTCCGGTCCTCCAGCTCAGAAGCCTTGTGCATCACCTCTTGGGTCCGGCGGTCCACCTCCTTCTGCAATTCCGCGTTGAGATACCGCAAACGGGCCTCCCGGAACATCACCCCCAGATGTACCAGTCCGTAGGCCAGAACCACATACCCCACATAAGCCCAAGCCGACTTGTACCATGGAGTCCGTATGGTGAAAGCAAAATGCACTGTCTCCGAACCCACATAGCGGGCGTCCCGTCCATGCACATAGAACAAGTGCTTCCCGGGGCTCAGGTTATTGTATTCCTTGCTGTGCTGGTCACGATAATGCAGCCACTCCTTATCGTGACCTTCCATGAAAAACTGAAACGTGTTCCGCTCCGGCTGTGTGAATTGATCCAGAACAAACTCAAACCCCAGATTCCGGACCGTCGGCGGAAGGACGAGCTCCGGCAGTTCATTGTCGGCCGTGACATCAGCCCCTAGAATCGCTCCCGTATCGAGGTCCACCACCCGGCGCAAAATAGTTCTCGGTTTTGGAGGAGGGGGAGCATCCGCTGGCTGCGGGAAAACAAACAACACCCCATTCAACATCGCATAAGCGTCCCCAACCGCACTCTCAACAAATGCAGTCGCCCGGTTATCCATGGTTTCGCCGTAGTATTCGATCATCAAACCTGCGGGATTCGCCGGCATTGGATAGAGATTCGCGAGTGATGTGTTCCGCGAGACCCAATGCACTCCGTCCTCCATTGCCAATTCCTGAGCAAAGTAAAACGGACCTTCGCCCGGGAAATACTGCACTTTACTGTTGGGTTCAAAACGCTCACGCACCCGATCATACTCGAGCATTTCAGAACCGAACACAAACACACGGTCTCCGACAATCAGGGGATTCACCCAACCCACGGGCACACCCTGCGGTTGCGCCAAGACCTTAAGCTCGCCGAGCTTTCCGGTTTCGGGATTTCTCGGAATCAGGCCCACCCGGTTTTCCCCCATCCGGATCCATACATTTCCCAGAGAATCCTCACCGAGCCCATGGACAATCCCATTCTCCGACACGATTGCCTCGAAATCCCCCCAG
>JAQVLM010000389.1 GCA_028704125.1 Opitutales bacterium | reverse complement strand
TCAGTCAAGCAAGAACTACCGTAAGTTCAAAGAGAGGAGGATGAACTCACCTCACGTGAAGCAGGACATCCTTTTTACTGAAGACCCGGATCAGAAAAAGTGGGATGACCTGATTGACAAGTGCCTCACTCGAATGGAGGAGGACGCAACGCTCTGAGGGTGTCTTGGACGAATTCCCGATGCGGCTGCAATGAATGAGGTTTTGGCACCATCATTCAGGAGATGAAGGTGCGGGTGGTGGAAGATCCAGTAGGAAGCCGTGGATATGCCCGCTCAGCCACTGCATAGCTCAACAGCCTCAACACCAAGCGACCTTCCTTCGTCCGGGCGACTCGCGGTTTAGGGTAGTAATAGAACAGGTCCGGACTGACGAGAGACGGAAAGATCGTGAAACCTTCAACGATGTCGTATGGTTCCGTCAGGTTGACCTTGGTGAAGACGTCCTGCATGGGCGGAGTCTCGCCAATCTTGAAAGCTTCATCCTGCGCGTGAACAGCGAAGCTTGGGAGGAGGATACACAGGATTCCGGTAAACAGACGTGAAATCCGTATAATGCCAGAACGCCACAATACAGCATGGTGTAGCTTCATACGAGTGAGGATCGGGTTTGATCAGGGCGCAATGGAAATCCCATAGCGCATTATGCAGAAGACAAATCGTTGAAGGGGATTCGAAAGCGACCCCTTCAAAAAGGTGGAGAAAACACAAACACTCCAAAGCTATGCCGGAATGCTTCCCAATGCAACCGACTCCCGAAACTATTGTCGCGGATGCGTGCCAATCAGGTATTGATCGATGCGGTCGGCCGTGAGGACCCCATAGTTGATGGTCCCCAGCCAGCCCGACATGATGATGCCGACCGATCCGGCATGAAAGAGTCCCGGAATGTGGTTGGGCAATGCCTGCGACACAGCGAGCCCTTCGGGTCGTGTTCCGAAGGAAGCTCCATTCCTGTGCAGGGTGTAGCGTTGAATGGTTCTCGGAGTGGCGGCTTCCACATGATCAATGATTTCGCCGACTCCCGGAAGATGGATTTCGATAGCTTGTAGTGTTGCTTCGATCAACTCGCTTTTGCGCTTTCGGTAGGTTGCCCTGTCGAGGTCCTCCCAGTCTTCCCATCGCGCATTGGTGGATGCAACGATGGAATACCGGGCTTCGCCATCGGAGCGTGGCCGGATGCCAGGATGATAGAAAGAGAAGGTTCGGCTACTGGTGTCCGGTTTCAGGAGCAATTCCGAACGGAACTCAGGCTCATTCGAGGTGAAGAGCAGATCACCGGTTCCGGAGATGCTTTCTCCTTTTCGGATACCCATGTAGACCTGACAGGAGCTGGAATTCAATCGGACCGCTTCGCTCGCTTCGATGAACGAAGGATCCACGCCTTGATGGGAGTCCAGCAGGCTGAAAACCGTGGATTTGAGGTTGCCGTTCGAAAGGACGGCCCGGCAGGGGATTGTTCTGCCGTTTGCGACCACACCGGTCACCTGCCGCCTGCCACCGGATGATGAAGCCACCGTAAGAATCTTTTCCACTCGCACCCTTGTCCGGATATCCACACCGAGATTCCGTAAGATTGCGGTCATCTTGTGGATCATTACATCGGTGCCGCCTTGGAAGGTAAAGATGCCCTGACGCATGAAATTTCCGAACACAATCGCGAACGACGCGGGAGGATCTTCCTCGCGTGATCCATTTGCGTAAGCGATGGGTTCAAACAGGAGGCGCATCACATCATTGCGACCGGGGAAATAGTGGTCGATGAAAGCGGCGGCTGTTGGAAACCGGCTGTTGAGCAATTCCGGATCCTTCAATGCCTCAAAAAACGCTTCGACCCGGGTGTTATCGGCACCTCTTTCTCTCAGGATGCGGGTGTAGTCGCGTTGATCGAAGGTGGTGGACAGCGAAAACTGAGGATTCGCGAAGCGCATGTCCTTGAGTTGCACGATCGAATCCGCCAGCCCGCTGCCCCAGTATCTCCGGCAGCTTTTGACCATCCCCACCGGGAACCCGTGGAGGGACACATCGAAAACATGCCCCCCTTTGCGGTTAAACCAGGTGGCGAGCCCACCCAACTGGCTGTGGTATTCCAGAAGCAGAACCTTATGTCCCGCGTCGGCAAGTCGCTTTGCACCGGTGAGTCCGGCAAGTCCGCCGCCGATCACCACGACATCGTAGTCCTCGCGGATCCCGGCCAATCGGTCGCGGGATGGAGCAAAGGCAGGTTCCAAACCGGATTGGGGCGCAGGCTCAGGCATCGTTGATGTGTTTCAGCGCTTCCCGCGCAACCTCGATCGCATGTTCGACGACATCCGGAGTATGGGCGGCGCTCATGAACCAGTTGTGGTGTGGGTGGAAGATGACACCACGTTCCGCGCAGAGTCCGGAAAAACGCTGCATTTTACGCAAGTCGGCATCCCCATCGAATACGATATAGGGAGTGGCGGCGGGTGGGGTGCCTTTCAATGGATGCCCAATGTCCTTTCCAGCCCTTTCCAGCCCTTGCAGCAGTTGTGAACCCAGTTTTTCCAGTTTCTCCGGAACCCGATCACGGGCGATGATTTCGAGGCAGGTTTTGGCTGCGGCCATCGCAACCGGATCATTCCAATAGCTACCAGTCAGAAACACCTGCCCGGCGGCTTGTCTCATCCGCTCGGTCCCGGCTGCGGATGAAATTGCGTAACCGTTTCCAATCGCTTTGCAGTAGCACGCGATATCCGGCTGGATCGGAAAAACCCGATGGCTGCCGTTGGCATGGAGCCGGAATCCCGCGCGGATGTCGTCGAGGATGACCACGATGCCTTCCTTCATGCAGGTCTCCTGAATGGTCTCGAAAAATCCGGGGGCGGGGAGCTGGTTGCCGCCAAATGCCGGATGATGAAAGGGCGTGAGAATAATCGCTGCGATTTGATCTTTGAAGTCACGGACCATACCCCGGAAAGCGTCGGTGTCGTTCCACTCAAAGCGATGGATGTGGAGGCGGTCTTCCTCGATAATACCGCCCGGAGATGGGTTGGTCCAAGCATCGACACCGTGGTAGGCTCCCTTGATGGCCAGAATCTTCTTGCGGCCGGTGTGTTGGCGCGCCACCTGAATCGCCCATGTCGTCATGTCCGATCCGTTTTTCCCAAACACCGTCCAGGAAGCGAAACCCAAACGCCGCGTGAGCAACTCCGCGAGTTCAACCATGACCGGCGTGGGATGGTTGAACGCCAGACCCTTGCTCCTTTCCTCCGCTGCGGCTTGATCCACCTCGGGATGTTGGTAGCCCAGAATCACCGGGCCATAGGCGCATAGAAAGTCAAGAAAGCGGTTCCCATCCGGATCGGTATAGTGGCATCCTTCTCCGGATTCCGCATAGAGGGGGAACAGCAGGGGTAGACTGGCCGCCGGGCTGGTGTGTCCATAAACTCCGCCGGGAATCACCTTTGATGCGCGCGCGAACCATGACTGGGAAACTGGCATTTCCATATAGCAGCATGGAAGTAGCGCACCGCACTCGGGCTGTCAACTGCGGCAGCACAGCGCTTGTCCGCTGACCGGGTATTGGATGCGGTCAGGCCGCCTTGCAAAAGGAAGGCTGTGGCTCGTCGGAATCGTGTGGATTAGGTGGTTCGTTCGAAGTTGGGGCATTTTGACAGAACCCGATTCTTGTGCATAATCAGAAAAGCGTTTGATTGGGCACCTTTGTCCGATGCGGAA
>JAQVLM010000388.1 GCA_028704125.1 Opitutales bacterium | reverse complement strand
AGCACGGGTCATCGCCAGATAAGATTCCGGGTTGTCGAGAAGCTCGCGCAAGCCTTGCATGATACGGGAAGTGTCACTTCCAACCAAACGCACCGTGCCCGCTTCCACTGCTTCCGGTCGCTCAGTAGTATCCCGCATAACCAGAACGGGCTTTCCAAGCGAAGGGGCCTCTTCCTGAACCCCTCCTGAATCGGTCAGAATCAGAAAGGATCGATCCATCATGTATACAAAAGGCAAGTAGTCCAGTGGATCGATCAAATGTACGTTATCCAAGGCACCCAATATCCGGCCAACGGGCTCCCGGACATTTGGATTCAGGTGAACAGGGTACACCCAGTCAACCGAAGGATACTCAGCCGCCATGGATCGGATAGCATTGCAGATCCGGTCAAATCCAACGCCAAAACTCTCCCTCCGATGTCCCGTAATGAGCACCATACGACGCTCTGCACTCAAAAATGCGAATTGACGATCGAAAGCACCCCGGATCTCCGGATCTCCATCCAATCTGGATTTCACCCACAACAATGCATCGATAACCGTATTGCCCGTAACCCAGACCTGATCTTCCTTCACTCCCTCCGCGAGTAGATTCGCATGTGCATTGTAAGTCGGGGCAAAATGGAGAGACGCCAGTCGTCCGGTAAGGACCCGATTTGCTTCCTCAGCCCAGGGAGACTTCAGATTCCCAGTGCGAAGCCCTGCCTCAACATGACCCACCGGAATGTGGCGGTAGAAAGATGCCAAAGTCGCCACAAATGTGGTGGACGTATCTCCATGAACCAAGACAAGATCCGGAGCATACTCAACCAACACAGGATCGAGGCCCTGCAAAATCGTTACCGCAATACCAGAAAGGGTCTGGCCTGGCGTCATGATGTTCAAGTCATACTCGGGCGTAATCTCAAACAAACGCAAGACCTGATCGAGCATCTCACGGTGTTGAGCCGTGACACACACACTCGTTTCAATGCCCGGAACCTGCTTTAACATTTTCACCAGCGGCGCCATCTTGATCGCTTCTGGCCGCGTTCCAAATACTACAAGAATTTTCATCAAAAATAAGGTCGATTATCAGATCTTGTCGGCCGACGGGAGTTGCGCTTCGGCTTCCATATGGTTATAGCCCGATAGAGCATCCTGAGAACCGAGGCAAACGGTTTGTTCTCAAGCCGCTGCAAAAACATACGTCCAAGCAACTTTGAAGGCACACCATAGTGATAATTGATGTCCTTGCAAATCGGCCGATCTTCAAGTGGCAAAAAATCCTTGGTTTGCCCGAAAGCCAATTCATCCCCATCGACCCTACTGATCACATTCCATTCGGAGGGACGCAGAAGCCGTCCGTAGGTTCGAATCGGACGCAAGCACGGCTTGAGGCTCAACAAATAGGGAGTTTCGATCGAATCAAGCGGCTTCATTCCACCCAGATCAACCGAAAAATCATAGGCACTGAGCCCAGGGCAAAGACGCTTGATCGCACAAGGCTCGAGCTCCCCGTATGAGTCGTAACACAGGGCGTTATCATCCATATCCGGAAGATGCCAATTCCTGAAACCGAGCATCATGTCCCGCTGATAAGTGGCATCCGTCTCATGGTGATTCTCCCCAATGTCCATGAAATTTGTGGTCATTGAATAACGCGGATAAACCACATAACGTTCAGTATCCACCATGAACGCCGTATACCACTTCTTCCACGAGCTCCATGGCCACTTCCGCATATCCCATGGTATTGCCGAAGCGGTTACCGTCTCATGCGTTTGCGTTTTTGACCAGTCCTTGAATCGGTTCCATTGATCTGCAGTCCAGCATTGCCCCCATGAAGCAGCCAATTGAAGAAAATATGCATCGCTGCCGTCCTTCAATGGCCAGAAACGCATCTTCGAAGTCTCATTGAAGGCGTGGTGATACAAAGCCATTCCGGCAACCCGATCGCTATGTCCGTATTTTTGAACCATGTGGCAGGCAAGGTCGTAAAAACCCGGTGCCACAAACAGATCGTCCTCGAGCATAACGATACTCCCAAAGCGGTTTACAAGATCAGCGCAGGCATACACATGATCCCTGAGGCCCAACCGCTCTGTCCGAAATACCAACTCCAGCGGGCCATAGGGCCAACGCAACCCCTTTACCAAGGATTCAACTCCAGCATTGTTTCCTTTGTCGATACTGACAACCAACGATACACTCCTGCCTTGGTAATCCGCCAGAAACAACGAGTCCAGCAAGCGGCGAAGGCTTTCCACCCTCTGGTATCCCATCACCACTATCGCCGGATCATCCATAGTACGCTAATTCAAAAAAAGCAAATAGCTATTGTCGCTTCAGAAATCATGTCAACCCTCTATAAGACGCCAATCCGAAAATCCGGAAATAAATAAAAACACATCGGTATACCGTTGCATTATCATGACGCATCGAAAGTTACACTCAAACCAACTGCTCATATCCGCATTTTGAGGATAATCGGAGCAATCGTTCATAAGTTAAGTTACAATACGGCGACTCACAATATGCCACAGAAACACCATTTCCTACTGAAACAAGGCATCAGGGCAATGTGATGCATTAAGCTATTGAATCACAACAGGATAAACAGATACAACACGGGGACATGAAGTGGTGTCAATTATCATTTTTCGACGAGTTGCAACGACACAGGAAACTGGACAAGCTCAATGACCCGTTGGTGGAGCTCAAGGCATACGTTGATTTTGAACTGTTTCGCGGTGCTCTGGAGAGGGTTTTCGAGAAGCCACGGCAATCTAAGGTCGGACACTCCCAAACCGGAAACACCACATTCAGGCGGACAGCCGTAGCCAAGACCTCCGCAATGATCGCTCAACCGCTTCCCTTCATCTCCGGTCGAGGATCAAAGCTTCCATGTATTGCCAATCGACTCACTGGAACATAGGCTGCTCGACCCATCACCCCACAAGAACGCATGATGCTCCTATCACTGCCATTGAGAAGGAGGAAAGGAATCCGGATGCCGCCCATAGCACAAACATCTCGCTGGTCGGGTTCTCCATAGCGACCGTATTGAAGACATAGAAAAACTCCGTGCTAACAAAAACGATTCCAACGGTTTGCCATCCTGCTAATCGGCTCCAATGACACGCCAAGCGAAATAGCACGATATTGATCACACAATAAGACACAGTGAAATAGGCCTGCACCACCAGCCACGAACCGAACCCAAAAAGAAAACTGAATAACAGCGGAGCACCGGGAGTACGGTACAACATCACCATAGGGTAATCGGGAACACTCGCCCAGAAATCGCGGAAATACAGCCAATACGAACCAAAGTCACGACCCTCTCCGACAGGACGCCCAAAGCAATGAACGGCATAGGCCACCATAGAAGCCAGCATCACCCATCCCAGAGCCTCCATGGCCAAACAACCCCTTCATCCGGCGGATCCACACGGACGCATCCTTCTCCCGACTCAACTTCCCTTCCATTATGGATCCTTTCCTAGCACAATCGACTAGGTTTTCCAGACGAATCTTCCCCGAAAACACGCGTCTCAACCTGTGGATCGCCCACTTTTGAGTATTGAATCCATTCTTCACACACGTACATGGGTGTGGTGGAATCAAGTCAGGTAGGCGATCATGAGTGGTTTAAGAGTGGCAATAGCGACTCGTAGAGGGCGGGGACGGTACCATTCGTTTCGAAGCCACCGCAGGAACTGCTGGCTTCTCTG
>JAQVLM010000387.1 GCA_028704125.1 Opitutales bacterium | reverse complement strand
CATGTTTCCGGAGATTGCCATAAGGGAGCTGGTGGCAAATGCGCTAATCCATCAGGACTTTTTTGAGAAAGGCACTGGCCCGATGATCGAAATATTTGCGGATCGATTGGAGATTACAAATCCGGGCGTTCCTCTTATTGATCCCGATAGATTTCTCGATTCACCTCCAAAATCCCGCAATGAAGCCCTTGCTGCAATCATGAGGCGCGTTGGGATTTGCGAAGAACGAGGTTCTGGGATCGACAAAGTCGTCCACGAGACCGAGCTTTTTCAGCTTCCTGCTCCCCGTTTTGAAACCACGCCATTGCATACTCGATCCGTGCTTTTTGCGCACAAGGTTTTCGAAGCTATGACCATGTCTGAGCGGGTGCGTGCATGCTATTTGCATGCCTGTTTGCGCTATCTCACTCGTGATTTCATGACCAATGAGTCATTGAGGAACCGTTTCGGACTATCCGAGAGCAAGATAGCTTCGGTCAGTCGGGTGATCGCTGCAGCAAGAAAGCAGGGGAGTATTCTCCCAGCGGAAGAAGGGCAAGGTAACAAGTATGCACGATACATCCCCCATTGGGCTCGATGATGCTTATTTTCGCTCATTTTCGCGAGGCTGCCTAAATGTGTTTGCATCGATCTGTAACCCATTGGCATTCAACAAAACTACATTCTGATAGTCTCATTTCTTATTCATCTTCATTTGCACTAGAGTTTATAGTGCGCCCTCAAGACAGACTTTCCTATATGCCCAACATTTCATCCATCATCAAAAACGTCCGCAACATCATGCGGCAGGATCGTGGCGTCTCCGGCGATGCCCAGCGGCTGGAGCAGCTTGGATGGATGCTCTTCCTCAAGATCCTCGACGACAAAGACCAAGAACTCGAACTCATCCGGGAGGAGTATCAGTCCGTCATACCTGAGAGGTTTCAATGGCGAAATTGGGCCACCGACCCGGAGGGCATCACCGGCGAAGACCTCATCTACTTCATCGACCATCCCACCACTGGTCTGTTTGCCAACCTTCGGCAGCTCCAGTCCACCCACCACCCACGCCGGGCCGCGCTCGTGCGGGAGGTCTTTGATGGTGCCAACAACTACATGAAGTCGGGCTACGAGATGCGCAAGGTCATCAACCAGCTCAACGGCTTTGACTTCAACAGCTCCGAAGATCGCCACATCTTCGGCACCGTGTATGAGTCGATCCTCATCGAACTGCGCGACGCCGGAAATAAGGGAGAGTTTTACACCCCCCGCGCCATCACGCAGCTGATGACCCAGATGACCGCTCCCAAGCTCGGGGAGCGGGTGCTCGACCCCGCCGCCGGGACAGGAGGATTCCTCAGTGCCGCCATCGACTTCATCCGCGAACGCGACGTGCGCACGCTCGACGACGAAGCCGTGCTGCAGCAATCGATCAGCGGCTGGGAACTCAAGCCCGTCTCCTACGTGCTTGGCCTCACCAACCTCATTGTGCATGGCATCGACGTGCCCGACTGGCACTACATCGACAGCCTCAAAACGGAATACACCGCTATCGGCCCACGCCAGCAGGTGGAAGTCATCCTCGCCAATCCCCCCTTTGGAGCCAGCATCGCCGACGGCGTCGAGACCAACTTCCCCGCCTCCTTCCGCTGCCGGGAGTCCGCCGACCTCTTTGTCATCCTCATGATCCAGCTCCTCAAGCCCGGCGGTCGCTGCGCCATCGTCCTGCCCGATGGCTGCATCACTGGCGACGGCTACAAAGAACGCATCCGCGAAAAACTCCTCAGCGACTGCAACCTGCACACCATCGTGCGTCTCCCGCAGTCCACCTTTTTCCCCGCCACCGTTTCCACCAACCTGCTCTTCTTCGAAAAAGGCACACCCACCCGGGAAATCTGGTATTGGGAACACCGCCTGCCCGAAGGCCAAAAAAGCTACTCCAAAACCAAATCCATCCAATTCGAGGAATTTTCCCGCCTCATCGACTGGTGGGACAAACGCGAGGAAAACGAAGTCGCTTGGAAAGTGAACGTCGAAGACTTGAAGCGGGGATTTGACCTCGATGTCAAGAACCCGAACTCCGCAATCGAAGCAAACGACCACACGGTCGAAGGACTTCTAAACCAGTTGGTAAGGCGCCAACAACATATTGGCGAGCTTGTGGCGAAACTCCAATCATCCCTCATCCAGGACTGATCGTGGCAAAACTCGGCGACTATATCCGTGAAGAGTGCAACCCTCTAGGTTCAACAGGGGCGCAGGAGCTCCGGCTCATTGGAGTGAGTAATGAACATGGGCTACACCTCAGCTCAAGGGAAACTTCCGCTGATCTTGCGCGCTATCAGCGAATCGAAAGAAACTGGTTCGCCTACAATCCGATGAGGGTCAATGTTGGCTCGATTGGTCTGGCAGATGACGAGTGCAAGATCGGCTACACCAGCCCAGACTACACTGTGTTTTCCTGCAGGGAAGGCCTAAACCCTCACTATTTGCTGTATTTCCTAAAAAGCGACTATGGCTTGGAAGCGATAGCGCGCAACTGTTCCGGGGCTGTTCGAAAGCGACTATACTTCTCTGGACTTGCCGATATTGAACTCCCAGTGCCGAGCATCGAAGAACAGTGCGCTATTGTCACTCGAATCAATGGCATCAGAGAAATCATCCGTTTTATTCGCGAGGAGAACAGTGACCGCCATGAACTTCCTCAGCTCAAACAAGCCATTTTGCAGGAGGCAATTGAGGGCAAGTTGACAGAAGATTGGAGAGCCGCCAATCCGGATGTCGAACCAGCAAGCGAACTCCTGAAACGCATCCAGGCCGAAAAAGCCCGGCTGGTGGCCGCCAAAAAACTCCGCCCCGAAAACCCCCTTCCAAAAATCACCCCTGGAGAAATCCCCTTCGAGATCCCGAAAGGGTGGGTGTGGTGTAGGCTGGGGGAGGTGATAAGCTTTACCTCTGGTGATGGATTGACAGCTGCACAGATGGCGGGAGGAGATATTCCTGTATTTGGAGGTAACGGTATCAATGGTTACCATAATGAAGCAAATATTGAATCCGAGACGATTGTGGTCGGGAGGGTAGGAGCCAATTGCGGGGCAGTTCACAAAACACCTGCAAGAGCGTGGGTAACAGACAACGCTTTTTCCACTACTTTTTCGTCAAGCTGCGTGAATATGGATTTCCTCGTTTGGCTCCTGCGGTTTCTTAACCTCAATCACTTATCGTTTGCTGGGAGCCAGCCTGTCATATCTGGGAAACGCGTCTATCCACTTCCAACCCCCCTCCCGCCCTTGGCCGAGCAAGCCGCCATCGTGGAAAGGGTTGAATCCCTCATGGCAACCTGTCGGGAACTCGAAGCCGAGATCGAAAAATCCCGCACCTACGCCGAACACCTGCTCCAAGCCGTCCTCAAGGAAGCCTTTGCGCCTAGTGAGTAATAAGCGTTCAACCCCCAAAAAAAACTCATGAACTTCCCCGACCAGAAACACCTACTTCAGTTACAAAAGGAACTATGGAGTTGGCCCCGGTCGCGCGTGGCGGTCATGGTTGGAGCAGGGCTGAGTTTGAATGCGGAACGCTTACCAGGAGTGCAGTCGAGGATTCCCACATGGAGGGAGTTGGTTAGGACGATGTATCAGGAATTGCACCCGCTTTCATCTGACTCGACCTCGGAGAATGAGGATAAAAGGGAAGCGGATTTCAGAGCGTCTAACCCTCTGCGATTCGCGAGTGAATATT
>JAQVLM010000386.1 GCA_028704125.1 Opitutales bacterium | reverse complement strand
CAGGGGTTCGCTTTGCTCACGATCTGGGAGCCAGCCTCGCGGTCATAGCGAGGGAATGCTCGCTGAGCGAAACCACCTCCGTCATCGAATCCATCCGCGGATCGGAGGCAGACATGCCGATTAAGATTTTTGTGCATGGAGCTTTATGTGTGGCCTATTCGGGTCAATGCCTCACCAGCGAGGCACTCGGTGGCCGATCCGCCAACCGGGGGGAATGCGCCCAGGCTTGCCGTCTGCCCTATGAGCTGATCGCGGATGGAGCAACCGTGCCCTTGGGAGACCGGCGGTATCTCCTCAGCCCTCAGGATTTGGCCGGTATCAGCCTCATTCCCGATATCATCCGCAGCGGCGTAGCTTCACTCAAAATTGAAGGCCGACTCAAATCTCCGGAGTATGTAGCCGCCGTGACCGACGTCTACCGCCGTCAGCTCGACATGGTTTGGAATGCGATGCTGCAAGGCAATGAAAGCCGGGATTTCGAGCAACCATCTTCCGAAGACCGGTACACTCTCGACATGACCTTCTCGCGGGGTCTTGGATCCGGTTGGCTCGAAGGGATCCACAACCAGCGACTCGTCCACGCCAGATTCGGCAAAAAGAGAGGTGTTTGCGTGGGAACAGTCGCTTGCGTTGATTCCCATGGCATCACAATCTCCGCCACGTCCCCTATTAAAGCGGGGGATGGTGTGGTCTTCGACGCCGGGCATCCCGACCAACCCGAGGAGGGCGGGCGGATCATGACCGTCGATCAGCGAAAAAATGGAGCTTTCCTACGCTTTCTGCCAGGCGCACTCCGCCTCGACCATGTAAGCCCTGGACAATTGGTCTGGAAAACCTCCGATCCCGTCCTCGAAAAACGGCTGCGCCAAAGCTGGCAACATCCCGCAGACAGCAAAACATCTCCGATTCAGGCCATCGTGTCCGGATCAGTAGGCGCACCTCTTGAACTGACATTTTCCGACGATTCCGGAAACTCCGTTTCACTCACAAGCGCAATCCCGCTCCAACAAGCCGAAAAACGCGCATTGGACCAAAACTTCCTCATCCAACAAATCGGGAGACTCGGGGGCAGTCCTTTTCATCTAGAGAATCTGGAATGCCGATTACCCCCTGAATGCATGATTCCGGTATCTGCCCTGAATCAAATCAGGCGCGACGCCGTCGCCGCCCTCATAGAAAAGCGGGAACGCCCCATCCCATGGCAACTCAATCGCTCCTACGAGTTGAGACCCGTCGTTCGACCCGGTCCCGGAACCGTCCCGCCACATGCAGTCTATTTCATCCCTTTGCTTCGAACGATGCCACAGTTCGAGAGAATCCTCAGCCTAAACGCATATGAGGATATTTATCTGGAACTCGATCACCCCGGCCAAATACGGGAGGCATGTGAGGCTTTCCGGAAGTTCAGGACATCCCAATCCACCAATCGGAACCTCTGGCTTGCCCCGCCACGCATCTTCAAACCCGGAGAAGACCGGCTCATCCATCAACTCCTGGAATCCGGAGCTGACGGATTCCTCGTGCGCAATTACGACCATCTCGAGGGTTTTAAAGGACAGCGGCTCCGTGGCGACTTTTCGCTCAACATCTCCAACCCGATCAGTGTGGATTGGTTCCTCGATAACCACCATCTCGAAAGGCTCACGGCATCATACGATCTCAATCAGGACCAGTTGCTAGATCTACTGCGAGCCTCACCCCCCGGCAAAATCGAGATCACGCTTCATCAACACATGCCAATGTTCCACATGGAGCATTGCCTGTTCTGCGCATTTCTTACCAAGGGCAAGGATTTCAGGGACTGCGGTCGCCTCTGCGACACGACGGAACTTGCCCTCCGGGACCGGGTCGGAATGGAACATCCCGTTAAGGCGGATGCCGGATGCAGAAACACGGTCTTCAACGGCCGCGCGCAAACCGGCGCGGATTACCTCGGTTCCTTCATTCAGGCAGGTGTTACAGCCTTCAGGATTGAATTCCTGAACGAAAGTCCGGATGAGATGGAAACCATCCTCCGGAAGTATCATTTGCTCCTCCATGGCAAAATCGAAAGCGCTGAGCTTTGGCGGGACCTCAAACTGATCAATCAACTCGGAGTAACCCGCGGAACACTCAAATCGACCCGCTGATTCCCCACCTCCTGAAGATTCCAGGGATCTGCAGGTTGGCACCATTTGCACATTCCGTATGAATGGCTTTCCTCTACAAAAAAAAGGGTGCTTCCCGCATTGGGAAACACCCTGACAAGTCAAAGTCACATCCCGTGCCCTACTCGAGGGAACGCACCAGCTTAGCCGATTGCTTCCATTCGATCACCTTTCCATCAAACACGAGGATGTCCGTTTTCAAATCATAGTGCTTCATCTCCTGGGTGAAAACCGGCTCCTGTATGGTTTTGCTTTCGCCGGTCAACGGATCCATGTAGGGAACCTCCTCCATGCGGGACGCCACCATGTCCACCCGGCTTTCAAACGGCTCTTCATAAATCCAGCGCTCAAAAATCAGACCTTCCCGTTCAATTTTGGTCTTCTCATCGGGCTCTCCATACAACGCGACCAACTCGCTGACTGGCATTTCCTTCGACAATTCGGTCATACTCCCCAGCGCCTTCGGCTCAGCTCCAGCCATCGGAGAAGGATCGGCTCCGCCGCCTTTTTGCTCCACAGTCGAGCAAGCGCCGAGTCCGACAAGCAATCCAACTCCCACCAATATCCGAATATAAAACTGTCGCATGATCATAACCTATCTTGTTGATGCTGCTTTTTACAAATCAAAACCAGTGGTATCCCGTAGAAAAACAAATCCCTTCAAAAAAATATGTCTGTATTATCTGCGGATGAGGATCCACACTCTGTCCACCGCAAAGCAATATTTCCCTTCTATGTCGGAGTCCACTCACGCGATGCATGTCTCTTCATGCCTTCTAACTATCGCCGCATCCGATGCGAGTGAAACTCCCCAACCGATCACTCATAAATGAATCCGAAACAGACAGTGCCCTTCTTTCTGCTCCGATAAGTTGAGGTTCTTCCCTTTTCTGCATGTTATTAATACGCCAGGAACAACAAACCGCAGAACCCCCTTATCTCAGTAGTCGGTGAAGCAACCTCATTATGGCCCGAAAACCGGGTTCAGGTTTTCCAAGTGGTTTATAATCTTCAAACGCGCCCCTTACAAGGCGCACCCTCAGCCTTTCTTCAGTCGATTTGTTCCACTATTGAAATGAAACCAATGATGCGAGCCACACTTAGGTTTCAACACGGTATGACACCACCAGTTCATCCCCGGGAAGTCCACGAATGCCCCAATTCTCACGCGGGGTCTCAAATATCGTGATCTCGAGGTCATTGGGGGCAATCCCAAGTTCTTTCTCGAATCCGGCAAACAGCGCCCGGATGAGCTGCTTTTTGGTGTCCTTTGAGCGCCCTACAAACATGCTGATCTCCAGAATGGTGTAGGCGACACTCCGATCAGATGGATAGAAAAAGTCCGCATCATCCAGTGCGATAAAGCGGTGGAAGCGTTTGTCCGCCGGAAGGCCCAAACTCTCCACCAGCGCACGCTGGATCACGTCCGATATCGCCTCCTGCTTGCCTTGCAGGTGTTCACGCCTGCCAAAAACCTTTACCTGTGACATATTGCTTTTTCCGGGTTCGACCCGTTTCCATCTGTGCTTGTCCGCCTACGGGGATGATAACTGTCTGACCTCCGATCACTCCCACTCAATGGTGG
>JAQVLM010000385.1 GCA_028704125.1 Opitutales bacterium | reverse complement strand
ACATTGCTGGCAATCTTTTCCGAATGTAAGGGGCGATCCTTGGACAGGATGCGGTGATCCGGCCACGATGGACGGAAGAGGGTGAGTTCATCGGTGAGGAGAGAGGGAGCTATGGCGAACTGCAGGCCCTTGCACGCAAATGCTGCGCCTGGCTGCATGTCCGGGGGGTGCGCCCGGGGCAGAAGGTATTGCTGTTGGTCCGGCCCGGAATGGATCTGATCCTGTTGGTTTTTGCGCTGATGCGGCTTGGTGCGGTTCCCATCGTGATTGATCCCGGAATGGGGCTCGGGAAATTCCGGAGGGCGGTGGCACATGCGCGGCCGGATGTGATGATCGGGATTGGCGTGGCGCATTGGATCGGCAGAATATTCCGTTCGTCGTTTCGAAGTGTGGTGTTGCGGCTGCGTGTCGGGCAGCGGTTTTTCCGGGAGGTTGAATCATCGGATCCGGTGGCCGCATGGAAGCATTCCGGCATGCGTTATCCGGTGGTGGGTGAAGATGATCTTGCGGCGATCCTGTTCACCTCGGGTTCAACCGGTGCGCCGAAGGGAGTTTGCTATCAGCACGGGATGTTTCTGGGGCAGGTTCGCATGCTGCAGGCGCGTTTTGGGATTGAGGCTGGTGAGGTGGATATCCCTTTTCTGCCGGTGTTTTCGCTTTTTAATCCAACCATGGGTTTGACTACCGTGTTGCCGGACATCAATCCGAGTCGCCCGGCCACGCTGAATCCTGCCAAAGCGGTGGCGGCGATCCGCCGATATGGTGTGACCAATGCCTTCGGCTCACCGGTCATCTGGCGGATCATCGGCCGGTATTGTCGGGAGAAAGGGATCACTCTGGAGTCCATCCGCCGGATTCTGGTTGCCGGAGCGGCCGCACCGGTTCCGCTTTACCGGGAATACCGTAACTTGATCCCGGGCGGGGTGATGGCCTCGCCCTATGGGGCGACCGAGTGCCTCCCGGTAAGCGCGGTGTGCGACCGGGATGTGCTAGGTGGAACGGAGCATTCGAGTGCGTCCGGAAACGGGATTTGCGTGGGGTTGCCATTTGATGAAGTGGAGGTCCGGATCATTGAACCCCGTTTGAATGAAGTTCTGGTCCCCGGGCAGAACCTCAGGTTCTTGCCACAGGGTTCGATTGGCGAGATTCTGGTGAGTGGTCCCACCATGACGCGGGCCTACTACCGTTCGCCGGCGGCAAGCGCGCTTTCCAAGGTGGAACATGATGGCCGCTTGTGGCACCGGATGGGCGATCTCGGGTATTTGGATGCGCGTGGCTGGCTGTGGTTTTGTGGACGGATGGTCGAAGCGGTTCGCGCGGATGCCGGTTTACTCTACACGGAATGCGTTGAAGCTCTTTTTCAGGATGTGCCGGGGTTGAAGCGTTGCGCGTTGATAGCTTGGAATGCATTGCCAGCCTTGGTGCTTGAACCCGAGCCGGAGTTGAGCCTGTCCCGCAGGGACTTCGCGGATTTTGTGAACCGTGTCGTGGTTTGTTTCCGCGAGCGGCACGGAAACCCTCTTCCGGTTGAACACTTTTTTGTGTGCCGCAGTCTACCTGTGGATGTGCGACACAATGCGAAGATTCATCGGTTGACCCTTGCAGAGCGGTATGCGAAGCATAAGCCATATGGGGTAAGTCCCGTGCCTGGGTGAAATGAACCGAATAATGAAGGCGCTGGTAACAGGAGGAAATGGTTTTCTAGGCAGTGAGATCTGCCGGATGCTGGTGGCGCGTGGAGTTGAGGTTACCTCCATTCAGCGTTCGGATGTCCCGGACACTGCCCGTGTTGCTGGTGTCAGATACGTGAGCGGTGATGTCGCCGAATGGCCGTCGATCGATGCGGTTATGGAAGGGATTGACACCGTGTTTCATGTGGCGGCCAAAGCAGGCATGTGGGGGAGAGCCGCCGATTATGAACGGATTAATGTGGAAGGCACGAGGAATGTGGTGCAGGCGTGTCTGAAGCATGGGGTGAATCGTCTGGTTTACACCAGCACACCGAGTGTGGTGTTCAATGGGGAACCCATCCATGGTTGGGACGAAAGTGCCCCTTACGGAAGCAATTGGTTGTGCGACTACGCCCGGACAAAGTGCGAAGCGGAGAAGATTGCGCTCGATCCGACGCATCGGGATCAGCTTGCTGTTGTGGCCTTGCGTCCCCATTT
Source organism: Opitutales bacterium (assembly GCA_028704125.1). GTDB lineage: Bacteria > Verrucomicrobiota > Verrucomicrobiia > Opitutales > JAFGAQ01 > JAFGAQ01. Next base: position 1,581 of record JAQVLM010000385.1, on the reverse strand, counting down.
GATCTGGGGTGTGGGTGACCCGAACCTGATTCCGCGACTGGTGGCTCGTGCGAAGGCCGGCAGAATGATCCGGGTCGGGAAAGGCACCAATCGCGTGGACATTACCCATGTCGGTAACGCAGCGCATGCCCACCTTTGCGCCTATGATATTCTGATGCGCGATCCCTCGAAGGTGTCCGGAAAGGCGTATTTTGTTTCGGACGGCCATCCGGTGGTCCTTTGGGATTGGATTCAGGATTTGTTTGCCCGTCTTGGGCTGGTGGGGGTCAAACGCTCCCTCCCATTGGGGCTGGTCTACCATATAGCTGGAGCTGCGGAGTGGGTATACCGGACCTTGAATTTGTCCTCCGAGCCTCCCATGACCCGTTGGGTCGCGGTGGAGCTTGCGAAGGATCACTATTTCAATATTTCAGCCGCTCGCAGTGAGCTTGGCTATGAACCAGTGGTTGGCATGGAAGAAGGGTTGAGAACCCTGGTCGCTTCCATGCAGCCGAATGCGAACACGACCAACGGAGGGTAGCAGATGCCATGAATCGGGAGATTGTAATTGAAACCTTGCTCGGATCGCTCAGAGCCCGATTGTCACTGGCTGAAAATGCTTCCAGAGACGCTGCCGATTATGCAACCAATGCGGAATCGCGTGCGGAAAGCGAGTGGGATACGCAGGGCATTGAGGCTTCTTACCTCGCGGCCGGACAAGCTGCCCATGCCCGTGAGCTTATGGACTCGATCCAGATGATCCAGGGTATGCTTGCGTCTCCTCCGCTTTCGAACGAACGGGTGGTTTCCGGATCGCTTGTGCAATGCCGTTTTGATCAGGACAAGGAGTGGCTCTATTTCGCTCCGACCGCGGGTGGTGAAGTTTTCAAGGTTGATGGGATGGAAATCACGGTTGTAACCCCTCAATCTCCTCTGGGGCACCGATTGTCCGGATTGACCGTTGGTGCATCCTTTGACCTGCCATCCGGTGCGACGGGTAGCGTCCTTCGGATCTTGTAGTTCCTGCTTTGGAAGGGTTGTCTGGTGGGTGACGAGAACTACGGGAAAGCTGAGAATGTTTTCCTTTACGTCCAAAACTCGATGAGAGGTTTGGAAGGATATTGGATTTGACCGCCTTCGATGGCAGAGGCTATGGCTTAAATCTTTGCTGATTCGCTGGATTTTGAAATCTGGGCCAATAACGACACAGCTTTTTTGCACCGCAGGTTTGTCAGATCTCAGTCCAAGAGGCTACCCTTCGATGTTCTCATCGCTGCCTCAATAATCCCATGGGGTAATGAAAGGATGGAAGAATCGGATTGATCCACCGGATGCTTTGCGCCATACCGGCATGCTGACATGGAACCGAAGCAACAACTAGCCCTCCTCAAGCGCAACATTGACACGTTGATCAGTGAGGAGGACCTCCTGAGCAAGCTGAGCGAGAAGCGTCCGCTGCGCGTGAAGCTGGGTGTGGATCCCACGCGGCCGGATCTGACCTTCGGGCATCTGGTGGTTTTCAACAAGTTGCGCCAGTTTCAGGATCTTGGGCATCAGGCGATCCTGATCATTGGAGACTTCACGACCACGATCAGATCGGAA
>JAQVLM010000023.1 GCA_028704125.1 Opitutales bacterium | reverse complement strand
CCTTGCGTGCAATTCCGGCGCTTCTGTTTGGATCAGAGCAAGCCAAGCTTTTTGCCTCCTTTTACTGATGGTGACAATCTGCCCAAGAGAGGCCACAAATAGTAGCCCCGGCAACAACAGAAATGGACCAAATATTCTACTGGAACGATCTGACAGCAAAACAACGATGACAAGAACCGGCCATGCAACGACACTGATGAGATACGGCCACAATGGGGCACGAACACTTCCGAGAAACCCGTTCCATTGTTTTTCTCTCTTTTCCTTCTCCAAGCGGGACATCTGATCGTCCATCCAGACCTCGTGCGGTGATTTCATACCATTGTTTACTTTAGTGAACCATCGAATCAATTCTGGGGAAAAACATTACGGAATCGAGCGCGCCGTGGGGAACAGAATAACACAATTGACCTCCGGGTCAGGGTCTCGGATTGTTGGACTCTGCCGAACGGGATTGGGATTTTTCCATAATCAGACTTGAAGTTTCCTTCGGAAGCAACGGACTCACCTCCTTATCCTTAAGTTGGCTGTCAGTAGCCGAGGTAGACGAGTCAGTCGCGCATCCAGAAATAAGCACGGCTAGCATGATGAGGCATATCTTGGTTTTCATTGTTTTCCTTTACGTAATACCAGCTGCCATTCAGAGGACCTGAACAAAGGAAACGGGACAGCGGTTGATTCACGCGATCGAAACTGCATCGGTTCTGATGGTTTGGCAATCGGAAAGATTCGTGCGCTTGCCGGAAAATGAATTACCACAACTACAACTCCACTCAAACCGGCCCGAGTTTAGAGAGTTATGGAGAATGACACTCAAGGGATCAGGGGTATCGAAACCCACCCCTTTTTCCTCCAAAATCTCAAGGAAGCCTGTGGTAAACGATCACTCAGCAACCCTATTCCAGCCCACTGAACGGCCTGAACAGGTCACTGTCGGTGGAAAGGATGATCATGGAGTCGTCTGTCAAAGTCTGCTCCAATGTCTCCAAGGTTTTCACAAACTCATAGTATTCCTGAGCCTCAGCTGTGCCACCGTAAGCCTGCGCGTAAATCGCGGAAGCTTCTGCATCGGCCACGCCCATTATTTCCTGCCCGACACGATACGCTTCGGATTGGATATCGCGCAAATCGCGGTCACGCTGCCCGAGAATGCGAGCGGCCTCACCCTCCCCTTCACTGCGAAAACGGGCGGCGATCTGTTCGCGTTCACTGATCATACGCTGGAAAATCTGACGCTGCACATTGTCATTGTAGTTCAAGCGCTTGATTCGCAAATCCAACAACTCAATTCCAAGGCTCTCCAACGTGGGCTGCGCGGCTGATACAATCATGCGCTCAATGCGGTCTCTTCCTACCGAAATTTGGTCAAGCCGACCAATCACATCGGAACCCAATTGCTCAAGTTCTTCTTCCAGTTGCACTTCCCGGTTTTCCGAACGCACAATCTCCAGCAACACGTGGTTGGCAATCGCCTCACGAGCCGCACTGTCAAGAATGTCATCCAAACGTGTCAACGCGGTCTTCTCATTGCGAAGCCTGAGGAAAAACGTCTGGGGATCCTTGATCTTCCATCTCGCAAAACTGTCGATGCGCACAAACAGCTTATCCTTTGTTGGAAGCTCGCTGCTTTCACCATCCCACGAAAGGATCCGTTTCTCCAGCACATTGACCTTTTGGATGAACGGAAGCCTCCAATGCAAACCGGCTTCGGTCACGGGCTCCCCTTGAATCTCCCCAAATTGGGTGAGAATCACCTGCTCAGTTTCCTCCACCACGTATAGGCTGGGATAGAGAAGAAGCCCACCCAAAACAACGAGTAGACCAAAAGAAAACAATAGTCCGCTTTGACGATTCATAACAATTCTCCCGTTTGGATTACTTCTGTTCGTTCAGTTGCAGGAGCGGCAATACCGATTGGGCATCTTCGTCCACTATGATTTTGCGTCCCATCTTGGGCAAAACCCGCTGCATGGTCTCAAGATACATCCGCCGTTTGGTCACCTCCGGAGCCTTCAAATACTCCTCTAGTACAGCCTCAAAACGCTTTGCGTCTCCCTTGCTCCGGTTCACCCGCTCGATCGCATAACCACGGGCCTCCTCAATTTGTTGTTCTCCCTGTCCACGGGCCTTGGGCACCACCTGATTGTATTGCGATCTGGCCTCGTTGATCAACCGCTCACGCAACTGCTGCGCTTCATTCACCGCATTGAAGGAAGGGGCAACCTGAGAAGGCGGGGCCACCGCCTGCAGCACCACCTGATCAATCCCGATTCCCATACCGTATTCGTCCATCAGCCTTTGTAGCCGATCCAGAGCCTGACTCTGCATGCTTTGCCGACCCACGGTGATGATCTCATCCACCGTGCGGTCCCCCACAACCTGGCGCATGACCGACTCTGACGCATCCCGCATGGTGGTGACTGGATCACGCACATTGAAAAGGTAAGCTTTCGGATCCTCGATCCGATACTGCACACTCCACTCCACCTCTGCGGCATTCAAATCCCCGGTCACCATGAGAGACTCACTCAGGTAACTACGGCTGTCGTATCGGCTCGGTCCACCGCCGGAGTTGTCAGCCAAGGTGCGATAGCCAAACTCCTCACGGTGTTGGCGCCGGGTTGCCACCCGCATCGCTTTGTCCACACCGAATGGAATTTTAAAATGCAAGCCCGGCTCAGCGACCTTGTGCAGCTTTCCAAACCGCAGCACCACAGCCTGCTCCTCAGATTCCACTACATAGTAGGAGGAAAACAGGCCATACACAAGGGCCAAACCGATAACGATCAAGACAATGTGCTTTACCCGCACTTCGAAAGGATCCTGGGTTTGAGTTGTTTTATACATAATCGCTCGGGGTTAGGGTTGAAGTCTTTCCGACCCTAGCACGAAAAAACCGCAATGCAACACCATCCGCCCCATTCAGACCAAAGCTTCCGACATCTCATTCATGGGGACCATCGGCCATGGTGGATTGCACCATGATAAAAAACACTTCCTGCCCGGGCAATTCCTGCTTCTCCATAGGCTCGAGACTCGCATCATAGGCTTCGGCATCCTTTGGATCCAAGGCATAGACAGGGCTCTCCGCATATTTCAACTTGCCGGGACCATAGGATCGCAGAACACCCTCTTGCAGCTCCATCGCCATGAGAGCGGATGGAAAAGCTCCGGCGGCGTTGCAGATGTTGTAACGTTTGCAGCTCTTGAATCCCAGCTTCACGTAGTTGTTGGGGTTACCGTAGATGGCAATCGCAGCATGGCCCATCGAGCGGGCCACTTCAACCGAATGCAGGATTAACTGCCGCCCATAGCCCTTACGCTGGTGCTCGGGAACAATGCAAACCGGCCCGAAGGTCAGTATATCATGACGACTGCCATTCTCATCGGTCAGGCTTGACTTGGTGTACATGATATTCCCGATCACCTCACCGTCTTTTTCGAGCACGAAATCCAGCTCGGGAAGAAAGTCCGGATGATTCCGCATCATGTGCACGAGATAATGTTCGTCACATCCAGGAAAATGCAGGTTCCAAAAGGCCTTGCGGGTAATTTCTTCAACCTTCCGATAGTCTTCGGGCAGCTCGTTGCGAATCGTTGGTTCCATGGATTAAGGGTGGGGTTACGCGGCGTATTCCGGCACAAATCCAATCCACTTTTGGATCGTCTGTAAAGAAAGGATCCACCCCGGATGCCAAGTCCACCTCGTTCCGGGTCGAATTCCCAAAACGACAAAGCCGGAATACCCTGCGAAAATGACATGAAATGGAACTTTCCACCTCCATGAATACCCGCTTCGGCCCGTCCGCAGGTCGCATATTTGGGAAGCTTGTGATCCTTTGGATCCTCCTTTCACGGGTTTTTAAGACTTCAAGGAGTTGCATGGGCATCCCTCTCTGCTATATTGCAACACATTAACCCCTTTTCGACGCTTTCCATGACCAATTTTTGCTCCAATTGTTTGCGGGCCATTTTCGGCCTTTTGATGATCATTCCCGTTCTATCCGCATCGGAAACAAACCCCAACCCCGCCGATTCCCACTCAGCCCGAACTTGGGACCTGATTGAGGTCCGACTGGAAGCCGACAAGGACTACGCAAACCCCTACACGGATGTGCTCTGCTGGGTCCAGTGGGAAGGCCCTGATTTCTCCAAACGGGTATATGGGTTTTGGGACGGGGGCCGGACCTTCACGGTCCGACTGGTTGCGACTGCTTCCGGAATCTGGACATGGACCAGTGGTTCAAACCAGGCGGATGACACGGGACTCAACGGCCACACCGATGCCATCCGGGCCACCGAATGGTCCTCTCAGGAAAAACGGGAGAACCCGGTACGTCACGGCTTCATCCGTTCCTCAGCAAACGGACACGCCCTCGAATACGCCGACGGCACCCCGTTTTTCATGCTGGGGGACACTTGGCTCGCTGGTTCCACTTGGCGCCTGCCTTTCCGAAGCGCAGCATCTCCCATCGATTACGAACCGGCTCCTGGCATGGGATTTGAGGACGCTGTCCTCTACCGGAAACGCCAGGGGTTCAACTCAGTCAGCATGATTTCGTGTTTTCCCAACTGGGATTCCGACCTCAATCCAAGCACCCACGCCAACGAAGACGGGATTTATCTTCGCAACGCATGGGAAAAGTTCGGATATGATGTTGCTGAAGGGCTCGGGCAGGATGCTTCGGGAGGCCTCAGCTACTGGGGAACCTTCACCGCGAAAAATATGCGGGACGAATTTGGAAATCTCCCCTTCGCGATGTCGGACAAGCACAAGGGAGTATCCGATTTTGACCGGATCAACCCGGATTACTTCCGTAGTCTCGACCAGAAAATGGACTTTCTGTCGGATCAGGGATTTGTGCCACTCATCGAAACGGTGCGTCGCGATGTGGGTCCGTCATGGGCCACCTACTTCGATTTCCGGACTTCGTTTGCACGCTTTTTTCAATATCTCATTGCCCGGTACGGTGCACATAATCTGGTGTTCAGCGGGATCCACCTCGACTGGATTCCCGAAGACTTCAGCCTCACGGCAGGTCAGTTCAACGACGCGCTGACCTATCATCTGCAGACCTATGGGCCGCCACCCTTCGGGCAACCGGTGACCGTCCTTATCAACGACTCCACCCACCTTCAGTTCGGGCACGATCAACAGGTGCCATGGCTCACCATGCACAGCGTGGGAAACAAGCCACGCGATCACCGCGTGGCTTCGGCTCTCGAAAACCTGTTCAGGCTTGAACCGGCCTACCCGGCGATCAACTTCGAACCATATTACACCGGATGGCACCACGAAATCAACAAACCGGGAGGCGAACGGCCACCCGCGGATTCGCCACGCGACAATTACTTTGCCCGCGCCCAGATGTATGGTTCCGTCCTCTCAGGCGGGCTATCCGGGCACGTCCATGGCACCGCCGCCTACGACCTCACAACAACGGGGGAGCCCGACGGGGCGCGCCCTCACGTTTGGGATGCATTCCGATACCAGTCGGCAAACTACATGCAACACCTCATGGCCTTTGTCCTGTCAGAGGGAGACACCTATCAGGAACTCAAGCTTGCGCGGGATTGCATCGTGCCAAATAAGGCTGCGGATGCACCCGAAGACGGCTTGGACGGCTGGAGCTACATGATGCGCACCCCGGACGCCTCCTTGGCTCTGCTCTACTTCGAGAACCGGTGCCAGTTACCCTCACTCAACGGATTCTCTCCTTCCACTTCATATACACTCTCTTGGTTCGACCCGATGAACGGCCAGTGGTTTCAGCCACTGTCACTTCAGTCCGACGACAAGGGTACTATCACGCTCCCGTCCTTCCCTGAGAACGAAAGCATCAACTCACGCGATTGGGCAGCCAAGATCACATGCGAACAAAAGGAATCCTCCAAATGAAAGCTTCAGGAATTTGCAAGGTGTTGAGATTTGCCGCGTCGACAATGGTCGGAGCGGCATTCGCCCACGGTGGATTGGTGGACGATTTTGATGGTGACTCGATCAATGGGTGGTTCTTCTTTACGGGAGACGGCAGCGCGACAATGGATTTTGAGCCACACGACGGCTTTGCAAGGATCAAAGTCGATGCGCGCCAGGATCCTCACAACGTTTGGTGGGCAATTATCAAACGGGACATCGCAGGGGATGTGGACCTCACAAAGCTTCAGCATCCATCCTACGAACTGCGGGTGGAAGCACGCGTCAGGTTGAGTCATGCACCACGCAGGCTCAACTTCATGATCAACACCCAACGCACGACCGACTTCCACGAGCACCTCATGGAATTCGACATTCCCGAAACCGGAGAATGGCACACGATCAGCATGACCACCAGGAACCTCGACGCGGTGCCGGGCGACTCGCTCTTCGTTCAACTCGGGGTAACCGACTGGGGCTACGGAACATACGAAGTCGACCTGGACTACTACCGGGCGGAAATCGTGAACGTTGTAGAGGCCGGGCCAGATGTCGGAGAACCCCTGCAATACCACCCTGCTATTCCGCCAATCGAATCATTCTCGCAGCACCTCCCGGCCACCCACAGCGCCCTGGTCAACCTCGACTTCCCGGATGTCCATTTCGGCAATTGGCAGCTTATGGATTCGAACGGGCGCAAGCCGGTAATGTCGATTGACAACCGCCAATGGGCGGTTCTCCGGTGGGATTTCGGGCAACTCGAGGGTAAGAAGATCAATGGACCCGGCATGCTTGAGTTCACCCTGCATTCGATCGCACATGGAGGCGGCTACATCCAACATTACGGCGAGGACCTCGGGATCGAATTCGGCCGATTCCGGGTCATAGAAATACTGGAGGGAGATCCCTCATGGGCCCCGTCCGACGTAACCTTCCATTCGCTCACCCAAGGGAAACCCTATGAAGAGGTTTTCAACGGCCAGATGGTCTATGATGTCGAACTGGAGCCCGATCCGGACGGAAAAATCCGCGTCACTCTTTCCAGACCCGTCCTTCAGCGCATGATCGATGGCACCACCAAAGGCCTCCTGATCCGGCCGCTGGGTGCCGTTCAAGCCACGATTTTGCCGGCGGGCAGCGAAGCAGCTCCATCAATCCACCTGAATCTAGCGCCGTAAGCCTAATTGCCCGCATCCACGGCTAACCCGCACATCTGGCACTGAACGATTCGGCATAATCGCTCCAGATTGCCGTAAGCACCTCGCCCGGCAACACCACGGGGTTGCCCTTCATACTGCTTGCGCGCTGGGCCCCCGACACCACCTGTTCAACCGGAACAGTTGCCGTAATCCCACCCGTTGCCAAAGGCAGCCTGTCCCTCAATTCCTCAATAATCGCCACGCCATCCAGCGGTTTCGCCTGAGGATTGCCCGTCAGCAATACCGCCAGCTCCCGATACTTATCGAGGCCTTTGGATGAATCCGGAATGCGCTCAAGCGCCTCGATGTTCGCACGGCAAACCAAAGCGAGCAATCGCGCACAAATCAATCCGTGGGGAACATCGCTCACTCCACCGGCCACCGCGGCAAATCCATGCACCGCACCCAGTCCGGCATTTGCCAGCGCCACACCGCTCCAACATGCCGCCAGTAGCATTCCCGCACGGGCATCCTGATCTTCCGGATCCCGACACACCTTTGGCAAAGCCTCCGCGGCCATCGGAATCCCCTCCCTGCACAAAGCATCGGTCCATGCGTTCGCACGGCACGAAACAAAAGCCTCGATCAACTGACACAAGGCATCCATGCCCGATGCCGCCGCTACATGAGCGGGCACTCCACGCATCGCAAACGGATCGAGGATCACCACCTCCGGCATCATCCAGCGACTGCGCAAGCTCACCTTGACCTGTTTCCCGCTGTGCTTCAAAACCGCGTTTCGGGTCGCTTCGGTGCCAGTTCCAGCCGTCGTGGGAATCGCGATCATCGGGATCGATACCTGCGTCACTGGCTTTCCATCGCCCACCACCTCGGCATATTCCAGAGGATCGCCTCCGTTGGTCAAAAGCATCGCCACAGCCTTAGCTGTATCAATCACACTCCCACCGCCCATCGCAACCACCACATCCGGCCCAAAAGCCCGGGCAGCCTCCGCTGCATCACGAACGGAATCAAAAGTCGGTTCACCGGATGCACACCACAGCTCATGCGGGATTTGCGCACGAACCAAAGCATCCGACACCACAGAAGCACGTTCCGGCCGGCTGCCGGTCACCACCCAACAGCGATTCCCATGCTCCCGGACCACATCCCCAATACCCCGGATTCGCTCACGGCCAAACAACACCCGACGGGGCTGCACCAGATCAAATGGAGTCGTCATCGCCTCAAGCATCAGGGGAATCCAAGGTCGCATACTTCCGTCCCACGCGGGGAACCGCCATCATTGGAGCCACCGCATCCCGCCAGGTCGCGTAGTGGGCGGTTTCCTTATGGGCAACAGCCGCAGCCGGATTGCGGTAGACCTCAATCAGCAGAAAGCGCCCGGGCAATTCTGCGTCGCGCAACAAGTCGAAGCGGATCACACCCGGTTCCATCCGGCTGCAGCGCGCGTTTTCACCCGAAGCGGCCACAAATGCCGCTTCCATTCCCGTCTTCACCTGCACTTCAACATGCACATTCAGGATTTCGTTCATTGCATTCCTTTCTCGCAAGCAATCTACCCGCGCGCCACACCATGCCAATTCAAATCCTTCCCATTCATTCCAAAGGGATGGGGATTGTTACCTTTTCGAGTTGATTGCCCACCGGTTTCAAGACATCCATGAACACTGTGTTACCGCCTTTCGAAAACACGTAAACAGGCACCGAAAAAACCCGGAAACAGTGAATCCTCAGACCCCTCAAAGAATGGATATACTGCCTCAACCCGACCCACCCCCCGCCAGTATCCAGTTGAACGGACGCACGGATGCGATTTCTTTCGTTCCACAAAAAAGGCATTTTTCGGGATTGCACGATCGCCCTATCTCAAGGGTCAGTATCGGCTGGAGTGCACCATCCGGCAGGAATCCCTGAGTGAGAACCCATCGACCTTGCGGAAGACTTGGAAGCTCCACAAATAGCGCATCCAAATAGCTCCCATATCCAGAATCCATCCATTTTGAAACAGATGAACACATCCACCCTGTCCAAAGCTTCAAAACGAATCCACACCCCGCTCATCTTCGCGTCCCTGGTTTTGCTATCCGGGTGCACCACCGTGTTTGATACCCCACCAAAGCCACCACCAGGTTTGGAGCAAGCATCCACCACCGAAGGCGTTCCAACGATCGAAACCTTGCGGAGCCTCTCGACGAGCATCAGCGGAAGCGAAAGCCTCTCGGCAAGTATTCATGCCCACCGGCTTTACCTTCGGCAGCATCCCAACGACAAAGCCACTTGGACCGCCCTCGCCAATCAACTTATCCTGAAAGGCACAGCCCACACTGAGGAAAAAAATGCCAAACGAGGGCATTTTCTGGAGGCCATGAGCTGCTGTGAGTCCGCGATGAGACTGGATCCAGCATTCGCCACCGCCCGGGACGGGGGAACACCCGTTTGGGAAGCCGTCAGCACACTGGGGAAAGATGACATGGATCCCATGCTGTTCTGGGCCACAGCGATTCTGTATACGTTTCGGGAAGGAATGCATCTTCCCATGAAAATCGCCAACGTCAAATGGGTGGATTATGCCGACCAGGTGTTTGTTCACATGGAAACAATCGACCGGACATGGAAAGGGGGAGCCATCCCATTCTCCAGAGGTATTGTGAAAATCGCCCTGCCCCGCAGCAAAGGTGGGGACAGGGAAAAAGGTCTTGAATGGATAAACGAAGCAGCGGAGATGTCGCAGGACTGGATGCTGTGTCACTGGGGGCGGGCAAAATACGCCTATCCCTATACAAAAAACCGGCAACAACGCGAAGGCGACCTGCGCAAGGTCCTTTCTTTGGATATAGCAACCCCAAGAGAAGAACCCTACTGGCGGAGGTATTTCCAAAACGATGCGAGAAACATGATCGAAGAAATGCAGAAAGACCTATGAACCCCATTCCTCTCATCCATCGTGCCGCACACCTCATCCTGATTGGCATTATCATTTCGCTTGTATCATGTTCGTTTCCGACCAATCGGACCTTGCAACGTCTCGACTATCCGACACCCCTTGGGACGACCATCGAGGATCGAACACTGATTGTCTTTCTGAGAGGGAAATCCGGATCCCACCGATCCTTCGAAAGCTCAGGTTTTGTGGATGAACTGCACAAACAAGGGCTTCCTGTTGACGTTGTCGCTCCAAACACCCACTTCGGCTATTACATGGGACGATCGGTTGTCGACCGGCTTAAAGTCGACATCATCGACCCTGCCAAGTCATCCGGATACAAGAGAATCTGGCTCGTCGGTGTATCCTTGGGCAGCATCGGTTCGCTCCTTTACCTCGATTCCCATCCGGATGACATCGACGGAGTGTGCCTGATCGCTCCCTATCTTGGAAACTCAAGGATCCTGGACCCGGTGGAAGCAGCCGGAAGCCTCCAACAATGGCAACCCCGGAATCCGGATGCCGGGAAAGACTGGCAGCAGCAGATTTGGCAAATCCTCAAAGACCTCCAGGCTGAAGGATTTCAAAACCCACCGGTCTATCTGGCTTACGGAACGGATGATCGCTACCAGCGGGCGCATAAATTGCTCTCCGCCAACATGCCGGAAGATCAAATCTTCAGAGTCGAAGGAGGTCACGATTTCGTGACCTTTGCCAAAGCGTGGAAAGCCCTCCTTGAAAACGGAATCTTCACTCCGGCTCCTTCCCCCATCCCCGACGCTCACCGGCAAGCGCTAGCTGGATCCCGGGAGGACTGATTAAAGCCACTCTCCCTCCACCCTCAATCCGCCCATCAACCGGACTCCCATTCCCATACAGGCTCGCTCCGGTTTTTCTTTGACTGACCACTCAAGTCCATGCGAAACTCAGGCTCACGGCGATCACTTAACAGCCGATGATTCGCCCCTCACAAAAACCCATTCTTAACCCGATTTGCTATGAAAAACCTCCCTGATTCTGTTCAACAAGCATGGAACAACCGTGAAGGCCCCATCGCCTTCGCAACTGTCAATGCATCCGGAGTTCCAAACGTCATCTATGCATCCTGTGTCCAGTTGCATGACCCAAGCCATCTGATCGTCGCCGACAACTATTTCTCCAAGACCAGGGCCAACCTGCTGGAGACTGCGCGCGGGTCGGTTCTCTTCCTTACCAAAGAGGGAAAGTCCTTCCAGATCAAAGGCAGCATAGAGTATCACAAAGAAGGACCGTATTATGATGCGATGAAGCAGTGGAACCCCGCCAAGCATCCGGGACACGCAGCCGCCGTGGTTTCCATTGAGGAAGCATTCTCCGGTTCCGAGAAACTCCTATAGAGTAAATGGACATCTGCCTCTTTTCAGTGAATGGAGGCCCTCCGCTTTGCGTTTTTCGAAGTCTCTTATTTGCTGTACCCGTTTTCACCGATCAACATGAACCCTGAATCGATTTCTCTGGCTTCCATTTCCCGAGTTCCGGACCTGATCCGGAGCCGACATCCGCTCGTCCACTGTCTCACGAATGACGTGGTGAAGAACTTCACCGCAAACACCTTGCTCGCCATGCAGGCCGCACCCGCAATGGTCGAGCATCCGACTGAGGCGGGCGAGTTTGCGGCCATCGCCGACGCCATGCTTGCGAACGTCGGAACGCTCATCGAGGAGCAGATCCAAGCTATACGCCAGGCAGTGAGTGCGGCAAATCGCGCCAGGAAACCGTGGGTTCTCGATCCGGTTGCCGCTGGCGCCATTTCATTGCGCACCGGATTCGCCCGTGAGTTATGTGGAATGAATCCGACGTTGATCCGCGGAAATGCTTCCGAGATCATGGCTTTGGCCGGAGTTTCCGGGAAAGGACGTGGAGTGGACAGCGGAAACGCATCAGATGAAGCGGTGGATGCGGCAAAACGCCTCTCAACCTCCGCTTCGTGCGTGGTCATGGTAACTGGAGAGGTGGACTACATCACCGATGGGAATCGTCTGTTCGGGTGTATGAACGGGGACATTTTGCTCACACGGGTCACCGGTGTTGGATGCGCTCAAGGAGCCATTGCGGCTGCATGCCTGTCCGTGTGCGAAGATCCGATTGAAGCCGCGCTCGCAGCCGCCGTCATCATAGGCATCGCCGGCGAAAAAGCAGCCGCCATCAGTCAACGTCCGGGCTCATTCCAGATCGCTCTTCTCGATGAACTCGACTCCATCGACGCAAGAACCATCCTCGAAATGGGACGGATACAAGCCTTCTGATCCATGCCTCACCCTGACTACACGCTATATCTGGTCACAGACGATCCCAAGGCTTACACCAACTCGCTCATCGAGGGAGTGGAAGCCGCCATCGCCGGAGGAGTGACGATGGTACAGTATCGTCCGACGAACGAATCTGGACGAATCATGTATGAAACCGCGCACATTCTGGCAACGCGGCTTCGCAAACAGGGCATTCCGCTTATCATCAATGACAGGCTCGACCTTGCGCTGGCAGTCCAGGCGGATGGCCTGCACCTCGGCCAAAATGATCTTCCTGTGGCAGTAGCCCGAAAACTTCTTGGAAAGCATTCGCTTCTCGGACTTTCCATAACCGACCCCAAACAGCTTGAGGCAGTCGATTTTGCTCTGGTGGATTACCTTGGTGCGGGTCCCGTTTTTTCGACCACAACCAAATCAGATGCCGCGCCGGCAATAGGACTCGAAAACCTTGCACATATCGTCCGCAATTCCCCTATTCCGGTTGTGGCTATCGGCGGCATCCATTGTGCCAACGCCAAACCGGTATTCGACACCGGTGTTGCCGGTTTGGCAATTGTATCCGCCCTTTCCCGGTCCGCCAGTCCAAAACAGGCAGCCCGCGACATCAGGCTGTCGCTAAAACAGAAACCCTAAATTTCGAGTTTCATCCAGAGACCCCTGGAATCTGAAGGTTTACAAGACCAGAAACGTCATCCGGTATTCCAAACGGGCTTCTTTTGTTTGCACGGAAAAATCCGCCGTTCTTTGAGTCGGATATACCCGAATCACAGACTGACATTGAGCCCACGATCCCGAAGGAAAGCCTTGAGACTCGGAATCGAAATCACATTGAAATGGAAGACGGATGCCGCGAGCAATACAGTGGCACCAGCCAAAGCCGCCTCGTGAAAATGCTCCATGGTTCCCGCTCCACCCGAGGCGACCACTTCGGCTTGCGTCACCGCCTTGATACCCCGGATCAACGGAAGATCGTAGCCCGTGCGCACCCCATCCGTGCTCTTGCTGGTAGGAAGAATGGTGGTCGCTCCATAATCACCCACCTCTTTCGCCCACTCAATCGCGTCACGCCCGGTCGCGGTTCGCCCTCCATCGATGTAAACCTCATAGCCCGACGGCAATGCCGGATTTGCCCCGGCATCAATCGCAACCGTCACCCGGTCACTTCCAAACTCCCGGATCATCTGCGCAATAACATCCGGTTTGCGAAAAGCCGCAGTACTCGTCGATATCTTATTGGCACCGGCAGCAAGCACCGCTTCGGCCACCGAACAATCACTGATCCCTCCACCGACCGTAAACGGCACCGTCACAACAGCAGCCGTCCGCCTGACAAGATCAATCATCGTCTGCCGACCCTCAATGGTCGCCGTGATGTCGAGCAATGCCAATTCATCCGCACCAGCTGCGCAATATGCCCTGCAGCATTCCACCGGATCACCGGCATCCTTGATATCCACAAAGCGGACACCCTTCACCACCCGCCCGTTCTGAGTGTCAAGGCAGGGCATGATCTTGATCTTGTTGTTCATAGCGCATTCATAGCGTATCCACTGAACGCAATCAAGAATGGAGTTCGATGGCCAGTCCCTCGCCACGGCAATGTTATCGGCCACCAGGTTTTAAGGTTTTGGAAAAAAAACGAACCACAAACGGCCCGAAAAACACGAAAAGGTTGAGGGATAGTCCAGCCACATAGCGCACAAAATCCACAAAAAATTTATATCTCTCACCCGGCTTCGCCTCAAGACGCCAAGCTCACAAAGAAATCCATCATCCCAGCCTTGGTGCCTTCGTGAGAAAACCTGTTCAACTTCCGCCAAGCGGGTCCCGATAGTAGAGGAGCATCCTTGCTCGCGCTCTTTTCCTTGCTGGCCCAGCGGGCGAACGTTGTTAACCAAAGAATCATTAACATCGCTCGCTTCGCTTTGCTATAAGCCCTTCGGGCCACATACGTTTTGCTGGCGCAAAACAACAGACTGTTATCTTTCCAGTATGTAGCCCTTCGACCTGGCTCAGGGCGTCTGTGCCCGAAGCCACAGGCGAAGGGCGTAAGCCCGCAGGGCGATGTATATAAGTTCTTCTCCTCCAAAGCTTTCGCAGATTTCCGCAGATTGAAAATCCCATTCTCCACCCTTCGTGTCCTCCGCGCTCTTCGTGGTAAAAATTCTTTTTCCAATCCGAGAATCCGGGAGACGGAAATCTCACGATTTCCGCTACGAATCCAGGAACCTGACAATCTTCCTTGGCGGCTTTGCGTCTTGAGTGAAGACGCTGCATGCAGCGTCAAACGGGCGTGAGGAATATCCTCTTCAATCCTGTGGATCCTGTCCAAAAAAAGAAGATCTCATCCCTCTGCACTGGCTTCGTGAATATCGCGAAGCGGCAGCGTCCAAACACCCTCAGAAAGCTGGTATCGACGAGTCCCCGGATAGATTACCCAAAGGTGGTCAAGTTTAAGATCCTCCCTCACAATCGAGAGTGATTTCGACATCTTCGGGGCATCTGCGAATTTGAATTCAAATCCAATCCTCTTGCCGTTTCGAAAGATCAACAGATCAAGCTCTGATCCGCTGTGAACGGAGTAAAAATAACAGTCCTGCACATCCAGTATCCGGATGATCTCCTCCAAGGCAAAACCCTCCCAAGAAGCTCCGAGTTTCGGACTGTGATAAAGATCGGCGACTGTCTCGATACGCTGGAGACTATGAAACAGACCACTGTC
>JAQVLM010000384.1 GCA_028704125.1 Opitutales bacterium | reverse complement strand
CGCCATTGACGAGCACCCCGACCCCTCACACTTCCTCGCATGCGATCAACCTGACCGATCCATGAAAGCCGCGCGCTTGGATACCCGGATCAGCGGCGAACTCGAAAAGGGCTCCGGCCAATCCAATACCGCCGAGGAAAAAGTGCTGACCTGGCTCGCGGATCATTACCGCAGCGGATACAGGGTGATCATCGCCGTCACGCGCGAGGATGAACGGGAAAGGCTTGCGAAACAAGTCGCCGATAAAGGCTATGGGGCATTCCAACCCGAATGGGTGATACTGGAGATCGCCCGGGGATTCGTATTCGAAGGAGGTCGCAAAGCGTGGATCCCGGAATGGATTCAGCAAAAGAGAAAATCCGCTTCCGGCGTCATCGTGTGCGGAGAAAGCGACTTGCATCCCCACATCCGCATCCGCCCGGGAACCCGCGAACGCCGGCGCCTATCCCAGCATTCGCAGGTGGATGCCTTGCTGGACTTTACCGAGCTGGTGGAGGGTGATCATCTCGTTCACCAAACCCACGGGATCTGCCGCTATGTCGGGATCCAGACGGTTGCCGAACCCACTGTCCAGGAAGCGATTGTGGTCGAGTTCAGTGACAACGCCCGGCTTTCGCTTCCCCTTAGCCAGAGTCACCTGCTTTCGCGCTACGTGGGACTGACCAAACGCCCCCCAAAGCTCGGCAAAATCGGATCCAACCAGTGGGAAAAGGATCGCAAAGCCGCCGAACTCGCCACCCTCGATCTGGCATCCCAACTCCTCGCCCTGCAAGCACGGCGCGAAGCAGTCGAGGGTTTTCAATTTCCACAGGATGATGCATGGCAGGAGCGCTTCGAAGCCACCTTCCCTTTCAAAGAAACACCCGATCAGCTCACGGCTATCCGGCAGACAAAGGCCGACATGGAGCTCGCCCGACCCATGGATCGACTCATCTGCGGGGATGTGGGTTTTGGGAAAACCGAGGTTGCCTTGCGCGCCGCATTCAAAGCACTCAACGCAGGCAAGCAGGTCGCTGTGCTGGTGCCCACCACCGTCCTGTGCCAGCAGCACTTCAACACCTTCAAGGATCGGCTGGATGGATTTCCGGTTGTCACCGACCAAATCAGCGGTTTCCGGACCTCGGGCGAGCAGGACCGCATCCTGGCACAGGTGGCAAATGGCCAGGTGGACCTCATTGTGGGCACCCACCGTCTGCTCAGCGCGGATGTGCGCTTCCACGATCTGGGATTGATCATTGTCGACGAGGAACACCGTTTCGGGGTTCGCCAAAAGGAGAGGCTCAAGCAAATTTCCGAAAAAGTGGATGTGCTCACCCTCAGCGCCACCCCGATTCCACGCACACTCTATCTGGCACTCGCCGGCGCACGGGACTTGAGCGTTATCGAAACCGCTCCGGTCAACCGCTTGCCCATCGAAACGATCGTGCGTTCCTACGACGCCAAAGTGGTGGACGCGGCAATCCGGGCGGAAGTGCAACGCGGAGGACAGGTATTCTACCTGCACAACCGGGTGGCGTCCATCCACCATGTGGCAGCCCGGATCAATGAGCGCAACCCCGGGCTGCGGGTCGCGGTCGGGCACGGGCAAATGCATGCCAATGATCTTGAGGGCATCATGACCGACTTCGTAAACGGTGCCTACGATGTGCTGGTCTGCACGACCATCATCGAGTCCGGCCTCGATATCCCGAACTGCAATACGCTCATCATTGAGGGAGCCGATCGTTTTGGCCTGGCCCAACTCTACCAGATCCGCGGCCGGGTCGGACGTTTCAACCGGCAGGCCTACGCCTATCTGTTGCTCCACGATCCGGCCGGAGTCGCTTCTTCCGCGCGCAAGCGGCTGTCGGCGATCCGCCAATACAACGAACTGGGTTCCGGCTATCGCATCGCCATGCGCGACCTCGAACTCAGAGGCGCGGGAAATATCC
Source organism: Opitutales bacterium (assembly GCA_028704125.1). Taxonomy (GTDB): domain Bacteria; phylum Verrucomicrobiota; class Verrucomicrobiia; order Opitutales; family JAFGAQ01; genus JAFGAQ01. The sequence goes on along the minus strand of JAQVLM010000384.1, from coordinate 1,824 downwards.
TCGGAGCCGAACAGAGCGGTCATATTGCCGGAGTCGGTTTCGACCTCTACTGTCGCTTGCTTAAACAAAGCATCAACCGACTCCAAAATGGGATTGGATTCGACGTTGTCCGGGCGGTTGTCAAACTCGACTTCGCCCTCATGGGCGAGCCATCCGGAGATGCTACCCCATCCGCAAGTGGCTATGCATCCGACGAACGCAGCCGCTTCGCCGTGCTGCAGGATGAGGAAGAGGGTGGAAACGGACCATGGGTCGATCCGGTTTACGCCTATCTTCCACGCGAATTCATCCCTGAGACAAGCCTCCGAGTGGAATGCTACCGCCGCCTCTCCTCCTGCGCCACGGTCGACGAAATCAAGAGTATCCGGGCCGAATTCAAAGACCGCTTCGGAAAACTACCGGATGCTGTCGAAGCCCTCATCCGCATCACCGCAATCCGATGCCTCGCTGAAGCAAAGGGAATCGCGTCGGTCGAGGCCATACGGGGCAAACTCAAATGCCGTCTCGCCCACAAAAAAGACCTTCAATACATCCAGTCAGGCTCCAGATTTCCCCGCTTGACGCGCAAGCCCCCCTTGCTACTATTGAACGACACCCTGAATTTTCTGTCGAATCTTTAGCAATCACCTATATCCATCCATGTTTTTGTTCCGTTTACCAAGCCTTTTGCTGATTCCAGTGATTCTGGGGGCCACCGCCTGCTTCGCACAGACCGACAAAACGGTATGGGAAGATCCGTATGCCAACGGGATCGCAGCCATGGTCGAAGGAGAAATCATCACCTTCTCCGACATCCGGCGTGAAATGGGCCCCATCATCCCACAGGTCGTCCGCGAATCCCGCAACCGCGAGGAGCTCAATAAAAACCTCGACGAGCTGGCCCGCGAAATCATGCAAAACCTCATCGACCGCGTGTTGATCGTCCGCGAATACCGCAAACAGGACAAGTTTAACATCCCGCAGTCCATCATCGAAAACGAATTTGATGACACCCTCATCCGCGACTTCAACAACGATCGCTCCCGTTTCCTGCGATACCTGAAGTCGCAGAACATGACGATCCGCGAATTCCGCAAGGACCTCGAGGAAAAGATCATCGTATCGGTCATGCGCTCGCAGATGCGCAAGTCCATGTCCATGATCAGTCCGGAGAAGATTGAGCAATACTACGTCGAAAACAAGATTCAGTTCTTTCAGGAGGAGCGGGTCCACCTCCGCCAGATCGTGATGCGCGCCTCCAGCCCCGAGCGCGTCGAGCTGACCCTTCAGGCCGCCCGCAATGTCATTTACGAACTCGACAACGGAGCACGGTTCGCCGACATGGTCGTGCAATACAGCGAGGACCCCCGCTCCGACCGCGGTGGCGACTGGGGATGGGTCCAACGCTCCGACATCCGCAAGGAACTAGCCGACGTGGCCTTCGCCCTCGAAGCAGGCTCCTACACCCGCGATCCGGTTGTCATCGGAAACCATGTCTTTATCCTCTACGTGGAAGACAAACGCGATGAGGGAATCCAACCGATTGAGGAAGTCCGCGAGATCATTGAGGAGCGCATCATGTCCTCGATCTCCCGCGAAGCCCAGCAGAAGTGGGTGGCCCGCCTTCGTGAAGGGGCTTACATCCGCCTGAACATCTAGGCACCAAGCCTATCCTTTTTGATATTGCCGTGATCGAGTCGCTCCTCGAAGGGATGCATACGCTTCCCCCCGAACTGGTCAAAGCCGCACTGCTGGTTTTCGCTTTCGGATCGCTATTGTTGATGCTCCGTATATTCGGAGCGCTGGGAGTCACCGCATATGTCTGCATCGCTATAGTAGCGGCCA
>JAQVLM010000383.1 GCA_028704125.1 Opitutales bacterium | reverse complement strand
ACCGACACGGTCGGGGTCGGCACACGGAAGGCCATACCAGTGAGCTTGCCATTGACTTCGGGCAACACCAGACCCACAGCCTTTGCGGCACCCGTTGTGGACGGGATGATGTTGATCGCAGCGCTACGTCCGCCCTTCCAGTCCTTGCGGGAAGGTCCGTCAACCGTCTTCTGGGTTGCTGTGTAGCTGTGGATCGTGGTCATCAAACCTTCAACGATACCGAAGTTGTCCAGAATCACCTTGGTGATCGGAGCCAAACAGTTGGTGGTGCAGGATGCGTTGGAGATCAACACGTCCGATGCAGTCAAGGTGTTGTCATTCACACCCATCACCACGGTCTTAACCTTACCCTTGGCAGGTGCGGAAATGATCACGCGCTTTGCTCCGGCGTCGATGTGCCCCTGAGCCTTCACATCTTCCGTGAACAATCCAGTGGATTCGATCACGATCTCAACGCCCAGATCCTTCCAAGGAAGAGCCTTGGGTCCTTCCCTTACGGCAAGGCACTTGATCTTCTGGCCGTTGACGATAAGCATATCGTCTTCTTCCGAAGCCGGCGTTTCCTTGCAGCTTTCCACCGTGCCATTGAAACGACCCTGGATGGAATCGTATTTGAGCAGGTAGGCCAAATTGTCGGCGGGAACCAAGTCGTTGATTGCAACAACCTCAATTTCTTTTCCGAGCAGACCCTGGTCTGCGATTGCCCTGAAAACAAGACGGCCGATGCGGCCGAACCCGTTAATACCGATTTTAGTCGCCATGTGCGATTCCTTTTCTGTTTTAGATTAGATGCTGTCAATTGGATCAACCTTTTCGGGTCATCCGTGCTTTCCCCTAAAGCCTTGCGGATTCCAAATCAAGCACTATTCTTGAATGTGTATCCCCGAGCCGCCTCAAACGTACGATTAAAGCGGTCACCCACCCTGGAAAAATCATCAGGATTCTATCCAAAGCCCGCAACTCATCGGCGGCAGACTCAGCTCGCCATCGTCAAAAGCAAACGGCCAATCCATTAATCCCTCCAACGCCCATCGCTCATGATCGGCGATTTGAACAAATCCGTCCATCCGGAAACCATTCAACGGTAAAGCGGTCTCCGTTCCATCGGGATTGATGGCATAAACCAACCGGCGCCCCATTCGACTGTGATCGGCATTCAACACCACACCCAAGGCGCGGGAGTTATCCGGAATCATCCAACGGAAAAACCCGTCCTCCGGTGGAGCGTCCTGCCGCAAAACCTGACCAGCTTCCGACAACCGGAAGCGGATCCATGCCGAGGTATAAGCATGGCTTCCGGAATACTGGCGAAGCCGGTCATAAGCCAATGCGTTCAGATCTCCCCTCTGGTAAGTGTTGCGCACCCCCTGTTTACTCCGAAGGAAATCCTGCCCGGCCGACAACATCGGAATGCCCAACGATACCATCAGCATCGATACCATCAGATGATTCCGCCAACGATCCGTTTGGGTCGGATTCATTCCATTGTGATCCGGATTCCCGGTAATCACGTCAATCCAGGCATGGTCATCATGGGATTCGGCATAGTTGACGGTCTGAGCCGGGAACCGCGTCAGACGACCCGGAGACCCCTGGATGAACCACTTCAATCCATCGGAGGACACACTCCCTGTCAGGTATTGGGGAATGTATTCACGGAAAGCATCATTCCACGATGCGAAACCGGTCGACTTCAGATCCTCGGCAATATGACTGCGGAAACTCCACGGCTCGGCAATCAGAACAACTGATGGTTTCACGGATTTGAGTTTCCGTTCGATCTCTGCCAACAAGCTCTTACCGAGCAACTCCGCAAGGTCAAAGCGGAAACCGTCCACCCCATAGGCCGTTACCAGATGAACCAAACTATCGATGATCAGCCGCCTCACCATTGGTCCGGATGCACGGATGTCATTCCCGACTCCGCTCCAGTTCGTGGGATCATTATTGGAATCCAGTTCAAAATAATACTGCTTGTCGATCCGGTAAAGCGCGTTGGGCTCACCCAAGTGGTTGTAAACGACATCCAAAATCACCGCCAAGCCCTCGTCATGGCAGGTCTGGACCAATTCCCGAAACTCGTCCATGCCGCTCGCACAAGACGGATCAACCGCATATGCACTGCTCAAACTGAAATAGTTCACGGGCATGTAACCCCAGTGGTATTCGTCCGGATCGCCGTATTCAAACTCCTGAATCGGCTGAAGCTCAATCGCATTCACCCCGAGCGACCGGAGGTAGTTCCCCTCTGAACGGATCCACCGGGTGAACCCCGTAAACCCGCGCCTTGCAACCGGATCCAACTTCAGGTCCGCCTTCGCAATCGCGTCCCGGACATGGATTTCGGCGATCACCAGATCATGCCAACACGGCGGCTCCCAAGTCTTGTTCACCGCCCGATCCCCCGCAACAATGATCCCCGGACCGGATGGGCTCACCATCGCGCGGGCATAAGGATCCACAATCGGAAAAACGACATCAAAATAGGTCGATGCATCGGCATTGTGACCATCCACGTGATACACGTAGTATGCGCCATCCCATTCCCCCACAACTTCACACGACCATGTGCCATCCGGTGACGCTGACATTTCGTGAAGCGTGCGATCGCTCAGATCCGGACTCCGGCCCAGTGCGAGTTGCACCCCGGTCGCTCTTGGCGCAAAAAGCCGGAATTCCACTTTTCCGTCGCCAACCCTAGCCCCCAATGGCTGATCCGAGGCCATCTGCAAATGATGTTCGGAGGGATCAATCAAAATTCCAGAGCAGAAGGCTTCATCCTGCCACACGAGACGCATGAGCTTGTCACCCGGAACCGGATGATCCAACAAAAGACGAAATCCATGGCGCCCGGTCCGGTTTTCGTGCAGGAGATAATCCCCTCCTCCAAACGGATTCTGAGCCCAATTCGGGGTGCGTCTGGGAATGGGCAGCCACCGGCCCGAAGCCGTCACAAAACGGAAATGCACCTCCTGCCCCGCAGGGATACTCCGAACAGGAATCGAACAAATCCGAACTGAACTGTCCCCCTCCCCCGTCGCCACCATTTTGAATCGGGAATCACCCACCGCTTCGGCCCATCCATTAAAGGATCCAGCCACATAAAGCGGTTCATCCGGGTCCACATTTGCGATATAAACCGGATCGCACACAAAGACCCAATGCCCTTTCAATTCGCAGTAACCCGTGATACCGGCAACCTCCATCGGGGACATGGGCTCCCACTGGCAGGAACACTTCACCCCTTCAATCACAACCGGCAACTCAAGCGGATCCTTGTGCCAGTCGCGGGCAAGAAATACCACTGCCAGTCCAGGGCGCTCCCAATATGCCTTCTCAAATGCGTGTGCCGTCATCCCGTCTGTTTTCTCACGAATTCACGGTCCTTGGCAACTCATCAAAAGCGATCCCGGGCGATTCCTGACTGCAAAACACCGGAAAATGCCTCAACACCCGCAGACGGGCAAACTCCGGGCTTGCCTGTTTGCATAAAGGATTCAGGATGAATCCTTCATATCAATCCAACTTTACTGCTCTACCACGATACCGATCAGCAATGAAGACCACCCCCCTCATCCGCATGCTCCGCATTATTCTTTGCGCCAGCCTTCCGTTTTTCGCCTTCCTCAACCCCTCCGTTGCCGCTACAGCAGAGGACGAGACGGCCTCTACCGCTCTCGAAAGCGCCAACCCGGCGCAGCCATCGCCAACCGCCGACGGGCCCGAAGCATCGGAGGAAACGCCCGCGGCCCCGGAAAGCGCCGACA
>JAQVLM010000382.1 GCA_028704125.1 Opitutales bacterium | reverse complement strand
GCAGCATCATCGACGCGATGAATCGCATCCACGCCGCCGTTGAAGCAGGAAAAATCATCGATGAGATGCCCGCTATACTTGAATTCCTTGATAAATACGTCCACCAGCATTTCCATTTCGAGGAAAACTGCGCGGAACGGTACCAATGCCCAAACGCGCTTCGAAACAGGGAAGCCCATCGCGAATTCGAAATCCGGGTCTGCGAGATACGGGAACAGTATGAAAATAAACCTTTCACACGCCCGGAAGCACTGGATGTCTATTACGAAATGATCGCATGGATCAAGAACCACATCCTTTCCGTCGATGTTCCAAACTTCCATTGCGTCCGTAAGAATTTCGACACGGAGAGCGATACGCCCTCTGAGTGAGGTCGATTGAAATTGACATGCGGGTCAGGATAGGGCTAGGGTGAATTTACTCGTTTTTTACACCCGACGCATGCGGACTCCCATCGACCACGGGCGATGGTCCGCTGTCAGGTAATACCTCGCTGCTACTCGTCATGTGTTTATCCCCCGCTCAAATGCGAGCCGGACCCTCGATTGGCCCGGACTGTCGTTTTGCGCAGTCATGGAACCGGTTTTTGCGGGCCCTCCGTTCCTGCATGCCAGCTCATCCACCATCCTCAAACACTCCACACCCGACGCAATGCAATCCTCCAAGCCGGGAGGGTGTTTATCGACGGATGCCCACTGGATACCCTGGACCGGACGCCCGTAGCGAAACAGATAAACATACATCAACCCCTGAGCTCCTCCGTTTCATGACTATTCGTTTCCTGACCCTGACCTACATGGTTCTTCCCGCCCTTGCTTTCGTTGAATGTGGGGCTTCGCTGGTGATATCCGAAACCGGTAGCACCGGGACCCGCGACCACACCCTTTTTGTGGAATCTCCCGGAGTTTTCAGGATCGGGTTTGATTGGGGCTACAACTATGGCATGACCCAATGGCATGATCTGGTCAACGATCCCGACCCGCAGACCCTGGAGTTCTCCGCTTCCGGAAACTGAGCCAGACTCCATCCCGATCCCACGACAAGGGACTGCAAAAAAAGGCCCGACCCTCAACAGATCGGACCTTTTCAAATCCATCAATCGTCCCCATGCCCGGAGCGTTTCCCCTCCCTTCGGGCATCGAAACAGGTAACGGTCAACCGTTCATTACGGCAGAAGAACCGTGTCGATCACATGGATCACTCCGTTCCACACCGGGATCTCGGTGCGGGTGATCACGGCATGATCACCGATCATCAAGTGACCGCTGGAATAGTGAACCATCAGATCCTGCCCTCCAAGCGTTGGAGTCGCCCCCGCGAGCAAATCGCCTCCACTGCGCTTTCCTTCGGAAACATGCAAGAGAAGAATGGACTGCAAAGTCTGAAGGTTCTCCGGTTTCAGCAAGGTCTCAACCGTTCCAGCCGGGAGTTTTGCGAAAGCTTCATTAGTTGGCGCAAACAAAGTGTAACCCTTCAACCCGGCAATCGCATCCACCACTCCAGCAGCACTTGCCGCAGCCACCAATGTGGAAAACCGCGGGTCACCAACCAAAGTATCCACGATTGTGGAGGATGAAGGCAACAAAACGGCATCCAGTTTATGGATCACCCCGTTCGAACCGACTCCATCCGCAGCCACGATTCCGGCTCTTCCCCCTTCAAACACAAGCTCCGGTCCATTCGCCAAACTCACTTCCACGGATCCGCCATTCGCCATCGACAGCCATCCGGCCTTGAGCCCCGATGAGTAAACGCCTCCTGCATGCGCATGGAAAAGAAGAATATTCCGAAGCGTGTCCACGTTTTCCGGAAGCAGAAGCGATTCAACCGTCCCCGCAGGAAGATTGGCAAAGGCCTGATTCGTTGGGGCAAACAGGGTTACCGAGTTCAATCCGGCAATGGTATCAGCCAATCCCGCCGCCGACACCGCAGCTGCAAGGGTGCTGAGATCCGGGTCATTCAACACAAGATTCAGAACGTTTTCGGATGGGGGTAGAATCACCGCATCAATCACATGGATAACGCCATTGCGAGCCACGATATCGGCATTCACAACCTTTGCATTCCCATTCAGCGTCACCCCTCCGGTCAGGTCCACCGATATCGCCGAACCATTTGCGGCCGTTACGTATCCAGCCGTCAGTTCGGTCGACAGCACCGGCTGCATCACCACATGGTAGAGCAGGATGCTTCTCAGCGCATTCTGGTTTTCCGGCAGCAAAAGATTCGCTACCGTCCCCTCTGGCAGAGCCGCAAACGCGGCATCTGTCGGCGCAAACACCGTCTTGGGCACCTCATTGTTGATCACCCCCACGAGATCCGCTGCTCCAGCCGCTGCCAGCAACGTGTTGAAAATTCCAGCCGACTGAGCCACTTCCACAATCGTCGGCTGCGATTCCTCCCCCGCTGCCTGCACCCCGGAAACCGGTGCAAACGCCGCTATTATCGCCAGACTCAGACCTCTTTTCATTATCATCGCATTCATAAGTCCTCCTATTATTGGTTATAATCCGGTCTAATTGTTCGGAATTCACAGGCTGTCAAATTAGGCAATTCGAATATTGACATAAATTTATCAAAACCCTGATGGAATCAGGCCGGAACGGCATTCAGGTGCAGCACAACCCACCCACACATGCCCGAAATGGACAATTCATGCCCGCTCCCTTGTATTCAATTCCGGACTCGATACCGTTCTCTCATCCCATGAAAATATTGCTGACTGGAGCCACTGGATACATTTGACAAGATTGAGCAACATCAGGTGATCTCCTCATGGAAGGACGCCCTCACCAGCCACACGCTCTCGGGTGGACTGTCTCGCCTTATCACCGCCCCGAGCAATGGCTGTATGTCCGATCACCGGACCCGGCCCACCCCCGAGCCCCACGATGCACTGGAACGCATATGGGCAATTGGAGGAACCAATGGCTGGTACTACGCCAATTTCCTCTGGGCCATCCGGGGTTGGCTGGACCGTCTGGCCGGTGGCGTGGGACTCCGACGCGGGCGAAAGCATCCCACCGCGCTCCAGCCCGGCGATGCCCTCGACTTTTGGCGTGTCCTTCTGGCGGATCGTAAAGACCCCAAAAAGCCAATTTCGATAATTCGAGCGATTCGTTCGGAGAAGTCAAACGCATGATCTTTCCAAGAATCTCTGTGTCAGAACATTCACCTTCACACGGCGCAAATTGCATTTCCTGAACGAGCCAGATAGGCAGATCACCTTTTCAGGCAAGACCTTGGGCGCGGCAAAGCCCCGCATACAGGGGACATTCTTTTTGCAGCGACTCATGGTTACCGACTGCAAGGATCTGACCTTTTTCCATCACCACAATCCGGTCGGAGTCCACCACCGTCGACAAACGGTGGGCCACGATGATGGAGGTTCTTCCTTTGAGCAGGCGGTTGAGCGCCTCTTTGACATGCTGTTCCGACTTCGCATCAAGGGCGCTGGTGGGTTCATCCAAGAGAAGAATGGCAGGGTCTTTGAGGAAGGCCCGGGCAATAGCCAGGCGTTGCTTCTGCCCACCGGAGAGCCGGGCACCACGTTCGCCAAGCTCCGTGGCCAAACCGCCGGGAAACTCACGCACGAAACCGGCAGCATTGGCCGCTTCAAGCGCAGCCCAACAGTCTTTCTCGGATGCATCGGGCCTGGCCAATAACAGGTTGTCCTTGATGCTGCCCGCAAAAAAGAGGCTTTCCTGCATCACCATTCCCAAACGGGACCGCAAATCACCCTGTTTTACATCCCGGATGTCGATCCCA
>JAQVLM010000381.1 GCA_028704125.1 Opitutales bacterium | reverse complement strand
CTTGTTCGGCGTGCATCGATCCTCCGTGTAAATCGATAATCCCTCTGGCAATGCTGAGCCCGAGCCCGGAGCCTCCGGAACTTTGTGACCGGGACTTGTCAGCGCGGTAAAACTGCCTGAATATCTCCGATAATTCGGAGGATGATACCCCAGGGCCGTTGTCAGCGACGGAGCACAAGAGCTGATGGTTTTCGGGTGTGGCGTCCATGCGGATCCGGATTTCGGAATCCGGTCCCGCGTAGCGGATCGAGTTATCAATCAGATTCGAGAAGACCTGGGAGATTTTGAGCGAATCGACCCGGATGATCGCTTGCCATCCATTCCCTTCCTCGAGGATCGTCAGATCGGGATTATCGGTCCGGTAGGATTCCACGAGTGGTTTCACGACGTTCGATAGGGATTGATCGGACTTTTTCAGGTAGTCCGTCTCCGCGGTCATACGCGAGAGGGTCAGCAGGTCTTCGACCAGCAAATGGAGGCGTTCCGCGTTGGATTGAATCTTCCCGACGAATCGCCGGATGGTGCCGGAGTCGAGTGTGTCCATGTCCTCACTGAGGGTTTCCGCAAAGCCCTTGATAATGGTGATGGGTGTCTTGAGTTCATGGGATACGTTGGCGACAAAATTGTCTTTTACGGTTTCCGCATGTTTCAACGGGGTAATATCGTGCAGTACGAACAGGATCGATCCCCGGGGGCTATCCGGAGTCGGTGGCAGCCGGTTGGAGTTGATGTCAAACCAGCGGTCTTTTCCGTTTCCTTCCCACTTCACGGAATCCCTTCTGGGGCCCTTTGTTGATTTGGATTGGTAAATACAGCGGAGCAGATTGGATGAGGAAACGCAGCTCTCGATCGGGAGCCCGGTCATGGAAATACCGTTGTTGAAACAGTCGCGTGCCGCTTGGTTGTCATGAACAATGTCATTCGAGGGATCCAGTGAGAACACGATTCCAGGGATGCTCTCGATGAGGTTGCGGAGTTCCTCCCGATTGTCTTCGCACGCTTTTTTTTGTGTGCGCTCATTTGTCAATGCTTCGGAGTAAGCATGGATGATACGATCCATACCCATGTCCCGGATCAGACCGGATTCTGTTCCCTCAAGATAGGGATGCCTGTTTTCGAGAGCTTCGGCGAACTCGCTGAGGATTCGCCTCTCGAGTTTGCGTTGCCAGAGTATCCGGATGAGGATTCCTCCCAGCACGATCACGGTTAGGATCAGGATCCACATGCGAAGGGCGTTACGGTTCGGCCGGGATCGTGTATCCCACGCCCCGGACGGTTTTGATGATGTCCCCTTTGGGTTCGAGTTTCTCACGAAGCCTGCGCACATGAGTGTCCACCGTTCGTGTTTCGACATCCGCGTTGTAGTTCCAGACGTGAGTCAAAAGCGACTCGCGGGTATGCACTTTCCCGCTGCGTGTCATCAGAATGTGAATGAGCCGGAACTCTGTAGCGGTGAGGACCACTTCCTTTCCATTCACTTTGACAGTATGGCTGTCCGGATTGATGCAGACTCCGCCAAGTGAAATCTCCTGAAGCGCCTTTTCCGACCGCCCGGACACACGCCTGAAAATCGAGCGGATTCTCAGGATCAACTCCATGGTATTGAACGGCTTGGTGATGTAGTCGTCCGCTCCGGCTTCCAGTCCTTTCACCCGGTCGGGCGAATCGCCTTTGGCCGTGAGGAAGATGATCGGAATGGATTCGAAATCGGAATTGGAGCGGATCATCTTACAGAGTTGGATGCCGTTCAATTCAGGCATCATGATATCCAAGATGATGAGATCCGGAAGAAACTCTTTGACCGCCCCAAGGATTTGAAGGGGATTGTTGGAAACCCGGACTTCGAAGCCTTCGTTTTTCAGTTTGTACTCGATGAGCTCGGTGACGTCAGGTTCGTCATCGATGACCAGTATTTTTTTTCCTGAAGGGGGGATTTTCACTTAGTATGGGATTGGAGTACGATTTGCGGTCACGCCGATGTCAACCATGTAAATTTGGAAAAACACGGGAAGGTTGTGTTTTGCTTGATTAGGGAGGGCCAGTCCCTCGATCGAAGGTTTTGACGGGCCCCCGCATAATGGTGAAAGTTGTTTGGCATTGTGAGCAGAATGGATAGGGGTCGCATCTGTCGTTCAGGGGTGTTGAGGAGGTCGATTGGGTATAGTCTCATGATCAGCGTGAGCGGAGAAGTCAGGCCCGGATCATGATTGCGGCTTGAAGTCGGGTTGCAGTATTATGCTATCTCATTGACAATTTCCCGTCTGTGTATGGTACTCAGTGAATGGACGGGAGGGCATGGGGCCTCGTCGATCGACGATGGGATTTGAAATGATGAGTTTGAGTCGGCACATGCATGGTATCGTCTGTTTGGCTTGCGGAATGATGGTCTCCTCGTTCCTGTGCGGAGAGAACCGGTTCAGTGGTACCGTTGAGAACCCCGAAGCCGGTGTTCGTTTCACCATTCCGGAGGGATGGGAGGGGGAACTCTCGGGTGATGTTTTGATCATGCGTTCTTCTGATGTGTCCTTTACGCTCCTGCTCATCGAGCATCAGCATTCGGATTTGGATGGACTGAGGCATGAGTTGGAAAAGGGCGTGAATCAGGACGGTTTTTGTTTGGAGCTGATGGGTATGGTGTCTCCGTATGGAGCGGGTGGTTTGTCGGCGCAATACCAAGGGTCGGTCAGGTCGCGTGAAACATCCGCCTATCTGGTGTCGTTGTTGCATCCCTATGGACGAGGGTTGAGCATCATGGGAATCGGGGATGCAGGGGAAATGAACCGCGAATGGATTGAGCTTGTGAATGATTTTGCGGATTCATTCGAGTTTACTGATCCCGATCAGGTGGAAGTGGGGCATTCCTGATTGTCATGGAGTCGTAGCTTGACGGGGAAACGGATTTGACTGTAGAGTTGCCCAAGGACGATGGCATGGTTTTGGCCAGCTTGATCCATATCTGAGAATACCGGAGCGATTTTGACACCGATAGTGAAATTTCCGTTGCCATACAATTATCCGCGGTGGGCGGTGGGTATTCTGTTTTTTTGTTCGATTTGTTTTGTGTGCCGCGCGGATCAAGTGGATTGGGAATCGAGGTGGACTGAACTTGATCAACTCTCCAGAGAAAAACCGGGTGAAGCATTGGCAGAAGCGATCAGATGGCTTGAGGATGAAGCGACGAAGCCTGAAGATGCCGAGCATGAGCTTCAGTTGTTGCTCAAGATTGCGCGTTTGGAGCACTCGATGCGTGGTTCCAAGAGTGCGTTGGGTCGACTGAAGCGAGCGGAAACGATAGCGAGGGAGATGAATACTCCCAGCATGCTCGCGGAGACGCTGGATTTGTTGGTTTTGAATCACGCCAGAAACGGAGACATACGGAAGGCTCAATCCTACTTGGACGAAGCGATGGCACTGCGAAAGCGTATGGATCCGCCGCGCAACATGGGGCATTCTTTGTATGCGAAGGCGATTACCCATTGGTTTGAGGGGGATTATGCCGAATCTCTCGCATGTGGGATTGAAGGTATCCGTCTTTACAAGCAGGGCGACAGCGATGATTCGACGGCGGCTCATCTCTATAATGCTTTGGGCATCACGTCATATTACCTGGGAGATTATGTCCGAAGTATGGACTACTATGAAAAGTCGATGGAACTGCACCAGCTGCTTGGTAATCGTGTGGCTGAAGCCGCGTTGCTCAGCAATATAGGTGAGGCTCTCGCGCGACAGGGAGAATTGGAGCCCGCGTTGGATTACCATCGGCGGTCGTATGCGAT
>JAQVLM010000380.1 GCA_028704125.1 Opitutales bacterium | reverse complement strand
CTTCATCCGGGAAATGAATAATCTCGGAGCATGGATCGTGAGCCAAACCGGACACTACTGGATCGTTCCGGTAAAGATCCATTGGCCGCCGCTCTGGTCGATGATCCTAACCTCCTCCATTCTGCTTCTGGTAACGGTGGCCGTCGTTTGGAACGGCAGGGTATTTTGCAACACGCTTTGCCCCGTCGGGGCCATCTTGCGCTTCATCGCCCGCTTCAGTATCTTTCAGCTCCGCATCACCGACACCATTTGCAACCGCTGCGGATCCTGTGAACGCGAGTGCAAAACCGGCTGCATCGACCGCAAAGCCAAAACCATCGACTTCTCAAGGTGTGTGCTTTGCTTCAACTGCGTTGAATCCTGCCACAAGAATGGAATAGGCTTTGCAATCAACCCGATTTGGAAACGGAAATCCTCATCCGGAGAGGGCACCGGCGAATCCCTGCCATCGTCGAAAACGACACCTGAGGCTTTGGGGGAAATCTCCGGCCCAATATCTCCGGAGCAATCGAGCCCCGCTTCCGGAAACCGCCGACTGTTCCTCCGGTCTGGTATCCTTGCAACCGGACTGATCACGGGTGCAGCCGGATTTGGGCAGGGACGCGGACAGGGCAAAGGGCGGCACGGCGGAGGCGGCCGGCAGGGAGAGGGAGTGCCTTACGACCACTCCGGCGTCAACTACTGGGAACCGCTGCATCCGACCTTGCCACCTGGAGCAGGGTCGCTGGATGATTTCCAGTCCCAATGCACGGCCTGCCAGCTCTGTGTGAGCGAATGCCCGACCCATGCCCTGGTTCCGGGGTTTCTCCAGCTGGGCATCACGGGCTTCCAGCAACCGATATTCGACTTTTCCCGGGCCTACTGCGAATACGAGTGCAACCGCTGCACCCAGGTTTGCCCAACCGGAGCCCTTACCCCGCTGGATCTCGCCACTAAAAAAACCACGCGGATTGGACTGGCCCACTTCTTCAAGGGGCATTGTGTCGTCCATACCGAAGGGAATGAATGCGGGGCCTGCATCGAACACTGCCCAACCATGGCGGTAACCGGGATCGCCTATCGTTCGGATCGTCCCGAACTGCTTTTGCCGCATGTGAACCCCGCTCTCTGCATTGGGTGCGGAATTTGCCAGCATGCCTGCCCCGTGAGCCCCGAGGCGATCCGCGTCGAAGGACTTACCGAACACGAAACCGCCGAAACAAAGAAGAGTAAACCTCTTGAAAACGTTCCCGATTTGTCCGAAGGTTTCCCATTCTAATCCCCTTTCCCGCTGAATCATGCACAAGCCTTCTTCAGAAGTATCCGGTTGGTCCGACCGAATGGTCACCGAGCTCACCATGCTCCTCGGTCTCACCACCCTCATGCCATACCTTGCGCACATCCTTCCCGCCTGGGATGATTCCCCGCTGGGCGCGCGCCTTCTGCCCATCTTTTTCGCGCCGCTTGTTGCCGTGTTTTCCGACCGGCCCAAAGTCAGCATGGCGCTCGCCTTTATCGCGCCGTGGGCCAACCACATTCTTCTCGGGATGCCTTCACTTTCGGTGGCGACCATCCTAACCTTCGAGCTCTTCCTGTTTACGGTCATCCTTCAGTTGATGCTGGCCTACTTCAAAAAAGCATCCTGGATGGGGCCGGCAGCCTATTTCCTGGTCAAGCCATTCTCGGCGCTCCTGCTGTGGATTTTGCCCCTCGTCCCCGCTTCACCGATTACCTTTATTGTCGACTCCATCTCAACGGCATGGCCCGGCATCCTCCTGCTCGGGCTGATTGGCTACATTTGCAACCTGTATTCCAACAGCCGGTGAACGCCAAGCCACGGGTTTCATTCGAAGCCATTGCGTCCCGTATCCGTGAGACCCGCTTCGCCGATGCGGATGCAGTGGTCGGGATCCTTACCGGAGGTGTGGTTCCATCAGCCATGATTGCTTTTCACCTGGGGCTTCCCCTCTATGTGATCGGGATCAACTTCAGAACGCCCGGCAGTCACGCTCCGCGACACACTGAGCCGGTGTTGACCTCTCAGGCTCCCGATATTCCCGATGCGGTTCAGCGCATCCTCCTGGTGGATGATGTTTCCGTAACCGGATCCACCATGACCAAGGCCCGGACCGCTCTATCCCGTTTCACGATCCAGACCATTGCGCTCAAAGGACAACAGGCAGATATCGTCTTGTTTCCCGAATGGAATGGTTGCGTCCAATGGCCATGGAATCCCCCTGAGCCTTAATCCACAGTCCGGTCTGAAGACCCTCCGATTCAACGCTCCATGCAATTGTCCGCGCTGCTGACTCCTCTCCTTGCACTCACCTCCCTTTCAGTTCTTCCGGCAAAGGAGACCGTCGAAACCCTCCCGGCTCTGGAGATAAGGGACCGCTACCTGCAACCCGAAACCAGGATTTCGCTGGACTCCGGACTCTCCTCCGTTCTCGCATCGGAGGACTGGCTCCGCATTGGGGCTTCGGATCTCGCGGGGGCCTTGCGACGGGTCCCGGGCGTGACCATTTCCCGTTACAATGTGGTGGGTTCCTACGGCGGATCAGATGGCGGCGCGGTCTTCATTCGGGGTCATGGATCCGCCCGACCCGGCTCGGATATCAGCATCCTCCTGGACGGGATTCCACGCGTTGTGGGAGTCTGGTCCCATCCGCTCCTCGACACCATCTCGATCGATACCGCCGC
This sequence comes from Opitutales bacterium, assembly GCA_028704125.1. Taxonomy (GTDB): domain Bacteria; phylum Verrucomicrobiota; class Verrucomicrobiia; order Opitutales; family JAFGAQ01; genus JAFGAQ01. The sequence goes on along the minus strand of JAQVLM010000380.1, from coordinate 1,100 downwards.
TGCCATGCATGTTCACAAGAGCCCGCAACCGGTGCTCCTCGGGAACATGGCATTCGGTGCCGTCAACATCATTCCCAACCGGCAAACCCCGGAAGAGCTCCGCACCGGCATCCGGGCATCCCTCGGCAAATGGAACACACATGCGATCTCCGCACGCGCCGGCATGGCATCCGACAAGGGCGACATTCTGTTCATGGCATCCCAACGCCAAAGCGATGGCCACCGGCCGAATGCATCGGGAAAGACCCGTGCGCTCTTCCTCAATGCAGCCTACCGCATCCACCCACACCTGGAAGCACGCTACCTTGCCCACCTCAGTGACTCACGGGCGGATGATCCCCAGCCAGAGGGTGTGTCGCTCCCGGTTACCGAGCGCTACGACACCTCAAATGCTTTTCAGCTCATTAAGGTATCCGCAATCGACCTTCCGGTGCAGGCCAACTTCAAAGCTTACCTGGAAGGAGGCAAGGCCGACTGGCGGCAGTGGCACCAGCCGCCGCCCCAACCATTTCCAGCGCAGGTCCTCGATACCCGGACCGATTCACTCAACAGCGGATTCCACCTCAACCTCTCCTCCGCCTCCGGAACTTCCTTCGAGTGGGAAACCGGCGTGCACCTCGACCGGATCGGGGGCGCTTCCACCGAGGATTACGCGATCGCCCCGGACAACCGCTTCGATTCCATCCGGATGCAAACCATCTCGCCATTTGCCCATCTTTCATGGCAACATGAACTCCCTGGCGGATCGGTGCTCCGGTCCGGCGGCGGATTGCGCTACTTCGGGCACGACACTTTCGAAAACGAAACCGGCTCGCAACTCGCGCTGGCATGGGACAAACAAGCCCTATCGATTCAACTCCAGTATGCCCGGACCTTCAACTACCCAGGTGTGTTCGTCAGCATATTCGGTCGGCGTCCTGCCCCATGGAATGTGGGTCAACAATGGCAGGATCTGGAAGCGGAAAAAGTGGATGCTTACGAACTGACGTTCCAATGGAAGCCATCCAGCCGCAACGAACTGACCCTGAGCATATTCCGGCACGACGCATCGAATGCATTGCGCATTGTTTCCCCGCCTCCGGTTGGCTACATCCACAACA
>JAQVLM010000379.1 GCA_028704125.1 Opitutales bacterium | reverse complement strand
TTCATTGCAGCCGCATCGGGAATTCGTCCAAGACACCCTCAGAGCGTTGCGTCCTCCTCCCTTCGAGTCAGGCACTTGTCAATCAGGTCATCCCACTTTTTCTGATCCGGGTCTTCAGTAAAAAGGATGTCCTGCTTCACGTGAGGTGAGTTCATCCTCCTCTCTTTGAACTTACGGTAGTTCTTGCTTGACTGAAGATTCTTTATCAGAAGCAAAAGCGCCGAGTTCTCAGCATCTGAATCCTTGTTCATGGTGTACCATCCATTATCGGCAGTTTTTGTTCTTGTTTAGCAAAGGATTCCAATAAACAGCTTTTTCAGAAGCTAAGCCCTTTTCCGTTAGTCAGATAGATGAGGAACATTGGAAGCAGTTCAATATCAGGTTTTTACATTTACAAATGATACGTTAGTATCATCTATTCAAGCAACCCTGTCGCTTTGGATTCATTCTCAAGTTGAGATAAGCATGATTAATTGAAATCGAAGACTCATTAGAAATTCTTCTTGTGTTTGGAGTTCTCCAGGCACTAAAACTTCAGGAGATAAAACGACCGGTATCCGCATCGTGCGACCGGCCCGCAAAAGCCATGAAAGAACCTTCCATGCATATGGTTGTCGGGTGTTCATCTTGCTCGCATGATGGATGCCCGCTCTCGAATCCGGATTCGGACACTTGCCCGCAAGGGAATCAGGTCCTCACGGGGTGGCGATTCTCAATGGCATGTGCCCTGATCTTTCTTCTTCCAATTCTATTGGCAATCGCAGGTTCGGTTGCCTTGTCCGGCCATTCGGGCATGGAACTGCTCGGTGGGGTTTCCGGATTTTTTCTCGGGTTTGGCCTTACCTGTTGGCTGACCCGGATCTGCGCCATCAGTGCCTGATACAAAACTGCTGCCATGAGCGTTGCCATTTCCAAGGATAGCCGGAAGCTCAGTTTCCGGAAAGGTATCCATCCAGCCGATCGCGAGGAACTCTCACGCGATCAGGCGATCGAAGTACTTCCGACCCCCGAGGTCGTGCGCATTCCGCTACTCCAGCATCTGGGAGCGCCATCCAAGGTATGCATCGAAGCCCGGGCTGAAGTGCGCATGGGCCAACGGATAGCCGAGGCATCGCCTGGGTTGTCTGCCAACATTCACGCATCGGTGGACGGAAAAACGGCACGGGAAGGGCTGGTTACGCTTCCCAACGGCCGTCGAGTCGCCACCCTTCCGATAAAAAGCAACCCCGAACAAGGATTGCAGGGAGATGCACTCAAAGAAGTCTATTTGGGAGGCGATTGGACATTCGACCCGCAAAGTCTGGATCCTGCAGACATTGCCCGATCCACGCTGGAAGCTGGAATCGTAGGAATGGGCGGAGCGGCGTTCCCGACCCACATCAAGCTGGCAAAAAACGAGAAGAAACCGATCGCGGACATACTGGTCAATGGCTGCGAATGCGAACCCTACTTGACGGCTGACCACCGGCTGATGATTGAATCGCCCGACTCCGTCATAGCGGGATCGCTGATGGTGCAGCGCGCAACTGGGGCCAAACACGTATCGATCTGCATCGAGGACAACAAACCGAAGGCCATTGAAGCGATCCGCCAAGCGATCGGGGATCGTGATATCGACATCAAGGTAATGAAGTCGAAATACCCGCAAGGCAGTGAAAAAGCGCTCACTGTAGCGGCTTTGGGACGGACCGTTCCGACGGGCGGGCTCCCGTTGGATGTCGGAGTGGTCGTGGTGAATGTGGGAACTGCGGCATCGATTGCCCGCATGGTACTTCGCGGAATGCCCCTCACCCACCGGATTGTAACGGTTACCGGAGAAGGCATCGTGCAACCCAAAAACCTGCTGGTCCCGATTGGAACGGATTTCAAAACACTTATCGACGCATGTGGCGGGCTTCGTGAAGACGTCGACATCGCCCGCATCATAGCCGGTGGCCCAATGATGGGATTTGCGATCACCGATCTCGATACGCCAGTCACCAAAGGGACAAGCGGGATCACGGTATTGACCGCGGAATCCATCCGGCGGGAGCAGGCAACGGCCTGTGTGCGCTGCGGAATGTGCGTGGATGTGTGCCCTTTGGATCTGGTTCCCACCAAACTCGCCTTGGCTGCCCGCCATCAAAACGTGGAACTACTCAACCGTTATCACATTGATGCCTGCATGGAGTGCGGTTGTTGCGCCTATCAATGCCCGGCTGGCATTCCGTTGGTGCAGCTCATCCGAAGCGGAAAAATCCTCAAACGTAACCGCAAATAGCCAGCCCAAGCGGTTTTTCAGCGGAACCTTCTTTCAGTAGACTCAGGCAGCAATCCATCTGACATCGAAACATGGCACTCTCAGTTGCATCGTCTCCCCACTTTTCACGCAAAGCAAATGGAACCCGATCCATGATGCTGGATGTGATCATCGCGCTATCGCCCGTAATCGTCGCGTCCATATGGATCTTCAGCTGGTATGCGATTGTTCAGGTCGGCCTGTGTGTTCTGACCAGTCTGGCCACCGAAAGCATCTGGCAGAAACTATCCAAAAAGCCGGTTTCGGTCTTGGATGGATCGGGAGCAGTGACCGGTATCATTCTGGGGCTTTCGTTGCCATGGAGCGCACCATGGTATGTGCCCGTCATCGGGTCCGCAGTCGCCGTCATTCTCGGGAAAATGGTGTTTGGCGGACTCGGCATGAACCTGTTCAATCCGGCCATGGTGGGCCGCGCCTTCATCATGCTCAGTTTCGCAGGTGCGCTGGGTGCCAGCGCCTATGTCCACCCGGATGCGGCCATGGTCGTGCTCACGCAAGCGACTCCGTTGAGTGCCGCCAAATCATCCGCCACACTTTCGGGTTTTCCCGATATCTGGGCCTTGTTCACAGGCAACCGGAACGGTTCGCTGGGAGAAACCAGTGCATTGGCGATTCTGATTGGCGGCATATTTCTATGCGTCCGGCGCACAGCTTCGTGGCAACTCCCCGTCGGCGTTATTTTGGGATGTGCGGCGACATCGGGATTATTCCAGATACTGGGATTGTCCAACCTCACCATCCTCCAACACCTTCTCGGTGGATCCTTGTTGTTCGGGGCCTTTTTCATCGCGACCGATCCGGTCACGAGTCCACTCACGCCAAAAGGTAAATGGATCTTCGCGATTGGCATAGGGATCACCGTCGTGTTCTTGCGCTCTTTCAGCAGTTACCCTGCCGGGGTTATGTTCGCCGTACTTCTGATGAATGCGGTTGTTCCCCTGATCAACCGGTGGACCATCCCCACTCCAGTTGGTGGACCTCTTCCTTCCAAATCATGAGCACTGTTTCAACCATCACCGAACCGGGACAAGAATACCCTGCCCCCGTCCGAAAGAATCTGCTTCTGGACGCATGGCTGGTTTTGTTCCTCGCGATCACATTCGGGACCGCTCTTGCGTTTGTGCATGTCAAGCTATCCCCCATCGTTCAAGCCAATATCCGAAACGAAACCTTGAGTCTGGTTCCTGTGCTCGTCGGAAATCCTGAAACCTTCGATATTCAGGAGCTCTCCCACGTCACGCCATCGGGTGAGTCCATTTCATTCTTTCACGTCACCGACAAGGAAGCCAAAGGCTTGGGATGGGTGATCACCGCATCCAGCATCGGCTTTGCCGACCGCATCCAGCTCCTTGTTGGACTCGATGAGTCCGCATCCCAAATACTGGGAATCCGGGTTGTGGACCAGAAGGAAACCCCGGGATTGGGCAACCTTATCTCCGATCCGGAATTCCGCGACCAGTTTGAAGGGGCACCGACAGCAAAGCC
>JAQVLM010000378.1 GCA_028704125.1 Opitutales bacterium | reverse complement strand
ATTCTTCAGAAAGCGAATGGAGCGCCTGAGACTTGGGCCCCCAATCCGCTTGGATCGCAACAAAATGCTCCTCCCGAAGCCGCATATCGGGGTGCTCACGCAACACATGCAGCACATCGTCCCGATTGTTTTTGCTCACCAAGGCGAGCAACACTCCATTCTGCTGGAGATCCAAGAGCCTCTGTTGGAACCGCAGCCGCTCCGGGCCCATCCGGATCCCATCCATCCCGTCCTCTCCGATGATTCCTTCCCAAAGGGTATTGTCCGCATCGACTGCAATAACCTTAACCGGCTTCCGACGCGAAAGGTCCGCAACCCGCATGAGATCGCAGGCCACTGCGGCGTAGCCTTCCGGCGACAACGGCATTCCTCCGGCATCCGACAGCGAGTATAGGTCCAAATGGCCTGAGATGCCATCTTCCCAATCATGGGACAGGCGAACCCTCACATTGGCCAGAGGCAATAGACGGTCACGGATGCGGACCTCTGCGGCAGCACAAGCTGCAACCACCTCAGGAGCCAGCGTCCCTGCACGGCCGGATTCGACAAACGTTACGATCCAGCGAGACTGCGGCATCGACTGCGCTAGCGGGCGAAGTCCATCCACAAACTGATCCATATTGATGTCCAGGGACGACTGCCAGCGATCCGGATCACTGCCCATCCAGTCTTCCAAACGGAGGATAAGGGCATTCACTCCGCCTTTGTTTCCAGCCAGCATCGAGGTGGGATCCGCGAGATCCTGAAAAACCTGATTAAACCCGCAGAAACCGATCTTCAACGGAACACCAGCACCTTCCGATAGAAAGAGCAGGGGCTCCTCAAGCGCCTCCGTTGTGATCGTTCCCGATACAATCCACTGCTCCGGCCGATCCGTTCCCGCCGATTCCTTCAGCTGAGCCACAGTTGATTCCGGGTTTTCAAGGGCCGCATCAATCATCCGCATCCAGCCATCAAAAATCCGCTCAACCCATCTCTCAGGGTAGCGATTGGACCGGGCCACAAAACGGACCATCATGTCCGCGCCATCGGGAATCACGAGCAGTCCGAAATCGAAATGCATCGGATCCTGAACGCCCACCGTTTCAATTCGCAAAAGCGAATCCTGCTCACGATCAGCCTCCGATGGATGGTTCTCAAAGATGAAAGCGTGTTGGATGAGATCCCTGCTTCCGGCCAACACCTGAATATCCGCTAGAGAAAGGTGCCCGTGCTCCCGACTCTGAGCACTCTGCCGCGATAGAGCATCCACGCACTCGCGCAGCGTGCGACCATCGTCGCGAACCCGCACAGGGATGGTGTTGATGAGCAATCCCACGATCCGCTCAATATCAGCCACCTCCTGAATGTCGCGCCCCGAAACCGTCGCGCCAAATACCACGTCATCCACTCCTAACGCCGCCTGAAGCCAGAGCGCCCATGTCGCCTGCATCAAAACATTCGGGGTCGTTCCCCATTCCTGAGCACACTTGCTGATCGACGAACACCGCTCCGTTCCGACCCGACAGGCAACATAACCCACTCCATCCGGATCATCGGTCCAAGTGGAGCATCCGAACGGAGGCAAAACCCCTTGTGCTCCATCAGCCAATAGATCTTTCCAATAGGCGATCGCCGCATCCTCTGACTGCGACTGCCTGTATCGGACAAAGCGTTCAAAGGAAACCGGGTCGGGCAGTACTAGCGGCTTTTCGCGGACAGATGCGGTATAGATCGAAAGGCACTCGTCCATCACAAGACCGGCGCTCCATCCATCCAGTATACTGTGGTGCAAGTTCAGTATCCACTCATGGGTGTCATCCGAGAGTTGGATGAGAGTCAGGCGAAGCAGACTCTGGCGCACTGGATCAAATCCCTCATTGCGGTCTAAAATCGCCAGTTCCAAGCAGCGTGCCTGCTGTGCCTCAAGTGACAAACCGGACAAATCATGTTTCCGGAAATCCGCTTCCCGGGTCCGGAACACCACCTGGATGGGAACATCCCAACCTTCCATCCAAAAACCTGACCGCAACACGCCATGCCGTTTCACCACTTCCCGCCATGCTGCTTCAAACTTATCCGGATTGAGTCTTCCCCGCACGACTTGCCGCACCTGATCGCAATAGTCCCCGCGGTGCCTATGCTGCAGACTGTGGTAGAGGATGCCCGCCTGCATTGGAGTGGCTTCCCAAAAAGCCTCAACATCTTCAGCGCGAATACCCTGCTTATCCAGAATCGCAGCATACGCGGCCTGAGTCAGCCCGGCCACACTCCCATCCGAGGCCGTCAGCACGGGAGACTGCCTCATGCATCCCTCGAGGATTCGCGCCAAAGCCGATTCAAACGCCGATGCCAATGCCTCTATCCGCTCTTGACGGTAAAGATTCCCGGCATACTGGAGCTCTCCCCTTAGCGCACCCTCCTGCACATGGCACACGAGATTGATCCCGAAATCGTGGGCGAGATGATCCGGAACCACCGCCCTGACCGGCTCGTCTGCAGGCTGGAAAAGGCCATCCTTTGAAGTTTCGAAAACCCCAAGGTAGTTGAAGCTGACCGGAAGCCTCACCCGAAGATCAGTCAGCTCCTTCAGGTAGCTGAGTATCCCGTATCCAAGCCCATGATCCGGAATGCCGCGGAGCCGCTCCTTGACCGCGATCAGCGTCTCGGACCAGCCCCCCGTGGAGTCGCCCTCGAGAACCACCGGATACATGGTGGTAAACCATCCCACGCAGCGGGACACATCCAACGATTGTCCGGACAGGTCGCGCCCATGGCCCTCAAGAGCAAGTGCAAGCGGGCCACCAATAACCGCCCCCCATGCAATCTGCAAAGCCGCGAGCAACACATCGTTGACCTGCGTGTGAAAGGCGTTATGCGCCGGCCCCATTAACCATGCAGTGTAATCGTTACCCAGAGCAAACCCGACACTGTCCAGCCGCCCTTCGGGATCCTCGCATGGAGGCACTGACGCCACTACAGCCCGCCAATAGGCTTCAGTCTTACTGAAGCGCGTATCCTCCATCATCCGCTCACACGCAACGGTCCAGTCCCGGAAAGAATGCCCTGGATCCGGAAGCGCCTGTTCAGGATCCGAGTACAGCATCTCAAATTCCTCAAGCAATACCCGCCAACTGACCCCATCGACCGCCCAGTGGTGAACAGCAAAAAGAATCCGGTCACCGTCCGCCAATCTGAACAAAACCACCCCAATCAGAAGACCGGAATCCAGCCGGATCGACTCCTGCAACTGCGCGGTTTCGGACTGCATCCGTTCCAAGACATCCGGACCCTTCCGGCTCGAGAGATCCACCAACTCACATGGCACTTCCAAAGGAACCTCGCCAAAGGCATGACTCCATCCCGTGCCATCTTCCGTTTTCCGGAGGACCAGCCTGAGCGCATCATGGCGCTTGACCAGACGCAACACCGCAGACGCAACCCGCTGCGGATCCAATGGACTCGCCGAACGCAGCAACGTGATTTGATGAAACAGGTCGTGGGGCTCAGGATGGGAGTCCAGAAACCACCGCTGGATGGGACTCATTCCACACGATCCTGTCAAAGCCTCGCGGGAAACCCCGTCGTCCCTCCGGCTCTGTTTCCGTCTCATTGTAGCCGCCAAATCCGCGATCCGGGGATGGGTGAAGATGTCGGTGAGTTTCAAACTCCACCCGAGATCGCCCAGTCGGGCACCGAGTTGAATGGCTTTGATCGAATCACCGCCAATCGAAAAGTAGTTATCCTGTCGGCTCACCGCCGGAATCCCCAGAAGCACAGCCAATTGGTTCATCAGAACCGCCTCC
>JAQVLM010000377.1 GCA_028704125.1 Opitutales bacterium | reverse complement strand
CTGCGCCGGGATATTCCGGGGAAAACCTTTATAGCGGGTCCTACCGAGAACTGTGCCTGCAATGAGTGCCGATTCATGAAGATGAATACGCTCGAAAAGCTCGAACGTTGTCTGGACACTCTCGAGCCTGAGATTGTGCTGGATCCAGAAACCGTCGAGGCGGCCCGTTTGCCGATCCAGCGGATGCTCGAGTGGAGCCGTTGATTCAAAAATCCGCCCCATCGATCCAGATTGCTCAAATAAAAGAACATTCTCACCCAGGCGCAAATGATGATAGAAAACGGTATGGGTAAGATCGTCGTCGATGCCTGCAATGAACTCCTTCGGCAGGAACCCGATCCGGATGATACTGTCAGGGGTGGGGCCAATCCGGCTTCGGGGCGCTTCAATGTGGTGCTGTTCCGGCCTGAGATTCCGCAGAATACCGGGAATATCGGTCGCTTGTGCGCCTATACCGGTTGCCGGCTTCACCTGATCCATCCACTGGGGTTCACGATTACAGACCGGCATTTGAAGCGCAGTGGGATGGATTACTGGAAGGCATTGGATGTGCGGCATCATGAAAACTGGGAAGCTTTCATGGAGGCGGAAGGATCGCCTCAACGCATTTGGATGTGCAGCACGCGGGCCCACTCCCCCTATTGGTCTGCCCAATATGCTGAATCCGACTACTTTCTATTTGGGAATGAAGGATCGGGATGCCCGGAATGGCTACACGAAAAGATTGGGGAATCCCGCAAAGTGAAAATTCCCCAGTTCACTCCCGGACTGCGTTCCCTCAACCTTTCCACCAGTGCCGGTATTGTTGTCTACGAAGCCATGCGGCAGGTCTTTGGCCTATCGGGTTGATTTGAATGCGTTCCCGCCTCATGCGGTCGATCCCACACGACTGCCGGACTGCGATGGAAAAGATTCATCGTCTTAGAGTGTGTTGCGAGACCCTTCCGCAGGCCGGACGGATAGAAAGGAGTCGCATGGTAAGAGCCACATCCGGAAGGCTGCCATGCTGTCGCTGGAGATGCGGGTTCCCCTTTTCGATAGGGATTCTGGCGCAGAACTGATCCGTTCCGGCACGCACCTATTCCCGGTTTTTGAGCGGGCATAAGACCTGTGGCCTGCTGGATTTGCGGTGAAGGGATGGGTGTGTATAAGTGGGAGCTGGCTTTGAAGCGAAAGTGGTTTTCGGTTGAATTGTGAGGGGATAGCAGCATCTTTGAGGGCTATGAGTCGAATCGCATTGTGGCTGGTATCGGTTTTTTTGAGTGGAATCGCGGTATGTGAGGGTGGACTCCAGTGGGAGAAGACTCATCTGTCGCTCAAGGCGCGGCCGGGAGAGGATATTTTGCAGGCTGAGTATGCGTTTTCGGTGACTGGCAATCCGGTAACGATCCTCCGGACGGAAGCGACTTGTGGATGTACGACCGCGAAGCTGGCAAAGGACCGTTATCTTCCGGGCGAGACCGGTGTGATTGAGGTGTTGTTTGACACGCGCAATCGGATGGGGGTGCAGCGGAAGTCGGTTTTCGTGGAGACCGATGATCCGGATTCGCCAAAATCGGAGTTGGTTCTTGAGGTGTATATTCCTCAGATTCTGAGGATGGATCCCCGATTTGTGTATTGGGACAAAAACGCCGACTCATGGAATCCGAAAACAATCGTTCTGAATGTGGATGTGGAAGAGTCGGTGGAGTTGGAATCGGTGTCTTCTGACACGCCGCAACTGCGGGTGGAGGTGGAAAAAGGAAAGGCTCAAGGGGAATGGTTGGTTCACCTGACTCCGGTGATCCCGGAAGGGGAAACCCCTTTTTTCAGGGCGGTGATCACCTGCACCGCGCGTGTTGGCGGAACCCGGGATGGTGCGCTGAAACGTTTCCTGGGCTATGCATTCATGAAGGAGTATTAGTCTGTGGACGCTCGGGATGATGAGGTTCTTGCGGAGGCGTGCGGCAGATGGTTTTTTTGTGATGGTTCACTGCGGGCGCTGAAGGGAAGTCTATGGCTGATGGTTCCGGCGTTGGTGGTTGCGTTTGTGGCATGGCTTGGCCGGCCAGCCGGTTTTCCTCCGGAATCTGCCATCCCGTCCGTGGACCCATACAGGGTTTCTGAGGTGATGATCGGGCAATGGGAGGCGCCTGTCCTTTGGGTTGTGGGAGAAGATGCCACAGCCGCGACACAATCGGATGGGATGCGGGATGAGGTGGTGTTGATCCCGGAACAGTTTGAGGAGGGATTGGCGGAGCTGCTCGATAAGTGGACTCCAGGCTCCCGAATCGTGGTGGATTGCGGAGGGCCGGATTGTGATGCAGCCGTGGAGGTGGCCGGAAGATTGAGAGCGGAAGTCGGGCTGCCCGATGTCTATGTCATGGAGAGGAAGGTGCCATGATGCGCAAAAAGGCACTGCAACGGTGGGTGGACACGATTGTGCTGGTTATATTGGCAGGGATCTTTGTGTATTCGGGCGTGATCAAACTGATGGGGCCGGGTGCGTTTTACGAAGATATTCTGGGATACCGGATCATCGGGCCGTTTGTGGCGTATCCCTTCGCTTTTTTTCTGCCGGCATACGAGTTGGTGTGCGGGGTTGGATTGTTTTTCGGCAGGTCGAGGAATGCGGCTCTAATGGGAATATTGATCATGCTGGTGGTCTTCATGGCGGCAATTCTGTCTGCATGGGTTCGGGGGATCGATGTATCGTGCGGGTGTTTCGGAGGGGAATTGGAGGGAAATGTGGATTCGTATGATCCGCTCATGTGGCTGATGCGGGATGCTGTGATGCTCTTGATGGTCGCAAGGCTTTGGTGTGCCCCGCGTCGTTTTTAGGATGGGCGGTTCTTTGCTGGGATGGCGGTTCTGCGAGCGGATAAGGCGATCCTGAGGTCAGGAGCCAAACCACAGGAACAATCGCGGATATCTGAAAGAGGACCACGACGCGTCCGGAACAAAGCTTAAAGAAAATTCAGTTTCCACTGAGGGATGGGTTAAGAAAGCCCCTCTATGATGGAAAGCCATGATCAACTCAGGCACAGTCGGTGCCATGCAGGCCGGGGATGAAACCCTCCGCCTGCTGGATGTTGTACAGTTCTTTAGTCCGATCAGCGGCGGGATCCGGAGGTATGTCGAGGACAAGGCCCGGTTTCTGTCGCAGAAGGACAGGGTATCGCATTGCGTGGTAATTCCGGGAAAGACCGCCGGGGAATGGGAGTTGGACCGGACCCGGTTTGTGCAAATCGCATCACCGACCATGCCGGGATCGAAGAGTTACCGGTTGTTGCTCGACAACAAGCGGTTGAAGGGATTGATGGATGAATTCAAACCCAACGTGATTGAACTCGCAGACCCCTTTCAAAATGCATGGACCGCAACCTCATGGGCGCGGAGAAACGGTGCCAGAACGGTTGGTTTTTACCATTCCGATTGTCCGCGATCATGGGCGCGGTGGGTATCGAAAAAGCTGGGACGGCCTGCGGGAAACTTGAGTCAGCAGGTGATCGGTTCGTATTTGGGGGCCATTCTGGGGCGTATGGATGCACTGTTCACGGCATCCCGCCGTTTTGAGCGTTACTGGGGGCAGTATCTGGAAATTCCCGTGTTTCACACCCCTTTGGGTTTCGATGACAGCATTTTTCATCCGATTGGTGAGAGTAATGGGTTGAGGAAGCGTATCGGAGCGACCCCGGACGAGCCGCTTATGGTTTTCGCCGGTCGTTTGGCAGCGGAAAAACGGATCCATCTCCTTTTGGACGCTTATGCCCGGCTGATCCGGGACGGAATCCATGCCCGGCTGTTGATCGTCGGAGAC
>JAQVLM010000376.1 GCA_028704125.1 Opitutales bacterium | reverse complement strand
CCAAGCGCAACCACCCGCTCCACCTCAAGCGGCCAGTGGCAGGTCGTGTCTTGTGCCAGGTATCCAACATTGCGGGACAACCAGGACCGGTTCTCCGGCTCCACGGCCACACCATTCAGCGAACAGCGTCCCGATTTCCAAGGCAAAATCCCCAAAACGGACTTCAACAGAGTCGACTTGCCGGAGCCATTCGCTCCAATCAGGCCAATCACCTCACCGAATCCGGCATTGAACGATACTTCGGACAAGATCTGCCGGTTGCGACGGCACACACTGAGATCCGACACCTCAAGAGCTTTTGTGTTTTCGCGCTCTTGCATCAGGGCACCTCCCTTCGAATCCGGATGAGCAAATGCAGGAAAAACGGCGCCCCCAACAGAGCCGTGACCACGCCCAATCGCAGTTCTTGATTGAACACAAGCACCTTCACGATCATGTCAGCCCAGAGCAAAAGCACACTTCCCCCGAGACCACTCACCATCAGCAGACGACCGGGATCCGATCCCACAAGGGGCCGCATCAGATGAGGCACGATCAATCCGACAAATCCGATCGATCCGGTCACGGCAATCGCCGGCCCGACCGCCATTGCCGATCCGATCACGATTAGTCGCCGCAACCACCGCATCGAGCAGCCGAGGCTCATTGCCGTTTCCTCCCCGAGTGAAAGGGCCGTTAGCCCACGACGGCATATAAGCAGCATAATCCAACCCACAGCCATAAGCGGAACAGCCAAAGCCACATGATGCAGGCTGCGATCGCTCAGGGAGCCCATGAGCCAAAACACAATGTCCATTCCGGCATGTGGATTGGGCGACAAATTCAGGGTAAGCGAAATGACCGCGCCAGCGAGCGACGATACCGCAATTCCCGCTAGAATCATCACGTGGACCCCCGCATCCTTTCCCGACAACAGCATCACCATCAGCAAGACCAGAAGTCCACCACCTATCCCTCCAATCGGCAAAGCGAGCGGTAAAAACGAAGCCCATCCGAGCGTGAACGTGAGGACGGCTCCCATGGCTGATCCGGTGGTCACACCCAAAACGCCGGGATCGGCCAAGGGGTTGCGGGTGTATCCCTGCATCGCCGCTCCAGCAATCCCGAGGCTGAAACCGACCGTTGCAGCGAGGATGGATCGTGGAAGACGGATCTCCCAAAGCACCAGTCGCACCATGGGATCCACGTGCTCACCCATCATCGAGAGGGGATTCAACACGACACTGCCAAGCGAAAGCGACCCGACAAAGCTCAGCCCAAGGGCAATCCATAATGCCACCGTGAGTGGGTTCCGCAGGTGCACCATCAATGCCTGGCGGACCCGTAAACGTATTTCTCCGGTTTTGAAGCGGGACTCTGTAGAAACACGGGCTTTCATCTGGGTTCGATCGATCGATTGATGCGTTGACCCGTGCCCGATTTCGCAAAGGGTATATGCGCAAAACGTTCGGGATATGCGGTGCGGGCCAGATGCTCCACGCAGTCTACCAGTCCATGATCCAAAGCAAGCAAGTCTTGTGCAGCCAGCTCGATCAGCTCCATTCTGCCAGACACAGCCGCCTTCCGGAATGCCGGATGATTCAGAATCTCCCGCGATAACGTCGGGGTATCCCGATGATAACTCGAGAACACGATCATGTCGGGCCTCAACAGCAGCAGCTCTTCAACCGACAGTTTTCCGACCCCTTTGACACCAGCTTCCGCCGCCACATTCAGCAATCCCGCGCTCTGCATCACCGTATCCTGACGGGTCCCGCTTCCGTATGTGCTTCCCCTGCCGATGTAGAACACCGCCCGCTTCGGATCGCATCCATCCGTTCGATTGCGGATCTCATCGAGCCTGCCAATCATCCCCTCCACCAGCAGCTCCGCTTCGGATTGAGCATGCAGCAATTCTCCCACTCCACGCACCTGGCCAAACACATCCTGCCATGTCACAGCGGAACGCATCCGTGCAACGTTCAGACCAAGGCGCTCCAGCAGATCAACGGTCAAACGCGAAGACCAGGGCCCGAGAATCACCAGATCCGGTTCAAATTGGTAAATTCCCTCAGCCGACTCCCGCCGGATAGCCGGAACACAGGAGGCCTTTCTCCAAAACCGCGACACCTCCGGGTCCTGACTCACGAGGCTCACCGCCGCCAAGCGCGAGGCATCCACCATCTGCATGATAAGAGAATCGGTTGCCAGATCCAGCGTCACGACACGGCAAGGCCCCGATTGAACCGCCTCCCCCGCGCGGCAGCCGCCTGTTGGCAATGCCAGACCAACCGCTCCAAGCGCAAGTGCCAGAACGGGTGCGGTGAACCGGCATCCTCCGTTGACCCGCCCCAATCCCTTCGTGCTAGAACCGCAGTGCATAACGAATCATCGCATTCCGTCCTTCCATCGGGTAATCCAGCTTTTCGAACACATACGCATCAAAGAGATTCTCCACTTGGAGCGACACGGTGTGTCCCGTTCCGAAACTCCAGGACATACTCCAATCCCATTGCCATTGTGCAGGGTATTCGTACCAGTCGCCGCCGTAGTGGGCATCGTAAGTGTAATCCATGTCAAGGCGAGTGCCCGTGTAGCGGCCACTGATCCGCATGACCACACCACCTTTTCGCCAGGTGAGATGAGGGATCACCTTCCATTCGGCCACGTTCTTCACCGGCTCCTCAATTCCCGACGATTCGACTTTTGCCCGTTCCATCCAAGTCCCCTGCACTCCGCACTCCAAATCCCCGGGGAGGAGCGGAATCCACTGCCCCACATCCATATGCGCATCCCACTCGAGGCCGCGCATATCCTGACTATCCGCATTCCGGTAGGTGAACAACCTGCGTTCTTTTCCATCCTCCAGGGGATCTTCAATTCTTCCCGTCGCCATTTCCACAATACGGTCACGCACCTCTATTTGAAACCACGTCAGGCCCACATGCCAGGTATCGCCATCCCAGTCCGCTCCGATATCCCACGATACCGCATTTTCAGGATCGAGATCGGCTGCACCCCGGCACACCTTGGTGTATCCAGCAAGCTCCGTGGTGTAATATCCCGCCACCTGGCGCGCATCCGGAGCGACAAATGCGGTTCCAGCACTCGCCCGCAGCCGCATACGGGGATCCACACGCCAAACCAGCCCTCCCCTCGGGCTCAGTTGTTCAAAGCTTTCCTCGCCCCCTCCATAGCAATAACTGGTTCCTTCGTAGTCAGACGCATCAATACGGGTCCCGATGCGATCCCCCCGCACCCCGAGATTGGCAACAAGCTGTTCATCCAGCAAACGATGCACAAGCTCCGCGAACAACCCGGACGTCGTGCGGACACTGTCGGGGTTGTGGTAGCTTCTGCGGGTTCCATCCGGGTCAAATGCCGCATTCTCCTCATCCTGTATGGTGTGATCGATTCCAAACATCAGGGTGGTAAGCTCATTCCATTTCCAATGATCCTGAAGTTGCACACCCCATTCACGGGTTTTTCGGTCCGTGGTTCTGCCACGGTAGCTCGCTGTGTAGGAATCCATGGAATTCACAGCGTGGGAATCCAATCGGTTATAATAAAATCTCGCCAATACATCATGATCTCCTGACGTGCCCCTCAGTTCAAGGGCCACACCTCCCCGATCCAGATCCCGCACACTCGGGTTTGCCCGTCCCGCTTTCTGTGCAGACAACGATCCTGGCATTCCCGTCCGGTCCTGTGTCCCTAAGTCGCTGCGCAGCTCGATCTCCCAATCCGGCGATAGTTTGTATGAGCCCCTCACCCTTCCGCTTAAAGTTGAGTAGGTGGTATAACGGTAAACCCCTTTTCCTTCCCATCC
>JAQVLM010000375.1 GCA_028704125.1 Opitutales bacterium | reverse complement strand
GATCCACTTGAACTGCAGGTCATCGCCGTCAGGGTCAGAGGAGTGTGAAGCATCCAGTTGGATGGAATCTCCGGGACTTGCTGTGAGATGGGGTGTGCCTTTGATCGCTGCGATCGGTGGATGATTTGCGCCATCCGGTGGCATAATGCACCAGTCCATTCGGGCGGCAAGATCGTTTTGGTAGGCCTCCCGCCAGCGCCAAATGGTGGCGTGGTTACTGATATGGATGCGCCCGTTTTCTCCAACGACCTCGTCGACCGCATCTGTCCAGATCGGTCGGGTCTCAGGCGCGTGTCCGGATTGCCGACTATATGGGAAAAACGGCGGGATGTAGAGATTGTAGCGGCCTCCCCATCCTCCCCAATCTGGGCGTCCGGGGACATTTAGACCATTTGGGATCAATCCAAGGAAGCTGGGGGTATCCCCCTCCATGATGTAGGCGACTGCCGGATACTGCTCGCCAAGCGGGCCATGGTTTTCGCGTATGTTTTCCTTGAGCCAATCATTCGATACGATGTGCAGATCCGCATCTGAGGAGAACCGATACCAATTCTCGCCTGAGATGCCGGACCAGGTCGCTCTCCGGTAATTGTTACCGGGACTCACAATGTAGAACAAGTCCGGGAAGGTGTTCCGGATCCATGGGCCGGAGTCGTCCTGGTCCGAAATCGTGTAGACTCTGAGGCGTTGGATACAAGCATCGACTTCCTCTGAGGGGCGGGTGTTCCGAATCTTCCAGAGCGCCTGTGCCAGAACATTTGGACCACCCCAAACGGTTACCCAGAGCGGCCGTGGATCCTTTCGATCAATCATCCGGATCAACCATTCCGACCCTTCGGAGTCCATGTCCGGTCCGACGGAATGCATTCCGTAGTCAGCACGACCTGATTTGACGGCTTCGCGCAGGCTGCCGACTTCTGGAAATCCCGGCTCGTGGAGGAGCAGGTTGTCCCGGACTTTGCCGTAGGCCTCGATGATCTCGTGAATCCGCCAAGCGGAGGTTTTGGTCCGCTGGTGGGTGGATGTTGTTGCGATGATGCCCTCAATATCGAAGCAGTTGGAGTAGAGAAGAAAGCGCACCAGAGACTGAGCATCATCGGGTTCATTCTCAATATCGGTGAGGACCACAATCGGTGGTTTAACCGGCTTGGATGCGTCTGTTTTCAGGCAGAACGAGGGGAGTAATAGAAGAATGGAGCAAAGAATGGGTTTCATTGGCGAAATGAAGGGGTGAGGGATCCAGTCCAACGGATTCCTGCTTTTTGCTCAATCCTTTTGGGAGCTTGCAGGGCTCGTAATGCATAGACTATTGAGTTCCACAAGACAATCCGGTGGAGTGTCTGGAATATGCTGAACCTGCAGATCAGTGCAGGTAGACGCGGCGCATGAGGTAGGCGCCTGCAGCGAGGAGGATGAGGTTCGGGCTCCAGATGACCCATTCGGGATGGAGCTCCGGAGGAAGCTTCAGTGAGGTGATCAGGCTGGTCAGAAAATAGTAGAATAGCCCGAGGCCAAGTGCCAGCATGGCGTTTGCGTAGGTTTCCTTGCGGCCGGTCTTGATTGCGAGCGGGATCGCGACAAGAGAAAGGCTCAGGATCGAGAAGGCCAGTGAACAGTTGCTGCTGATCTGGGTATGGATGCGGCTGCGGAATTCGCTGAATTCCTTCGCGGAGGCACCGGAATCTTTCTTTTCGCGTATGAGGGCCAGAAGTTCGGGGAGCGAATGGTCGGCGAGGCTACGTCTGGTTTTGGCCTGTCCGAGACTGTGTTCCAGGGAAAGCGCGAGCGGCAATTCCTCGAAGGTTATCATGGCGGCCTCCAGAGGATTGTCTTTGGTGGACTTGCCTTTGCCTCCGGCCTGCCAACGCTCGGCGATCCCGTTTTTGAGGGTGAGCACCAGGGTGTCGTTTGCGCGTTCGTATCGGATCGATCCCTCATCCGCGCGGATGAAGAGGGATGGCTGACCTTGCTTGTCGAGTTCCCATATCCAGAACCCACGGAGTTCCTGATCCTTCTTGGATTCGATGTAAAAGACGTAACCCGGGAAGTCGCGGCTGATCACGCCGGCCTTGAAAAAGCGGAGCGGGTCGGTGCGGAGGGCGTTGACCATCAGTTTCTTGTAGGTGGTCCGTGCAACCGGAGCGATGTAGTTATTGGCCGCAAGGGAGGCAAATACCCCGAGAATCGCCAACAGGAACACGGGCATGCTGATGCCCCATATGCTGACTCCATTGGCTTTCATGGCCACGATCTCGCGGCTGGACGAAAGCTTGCCAATTCCGATCAGGATTCCCGTGAGCATGCCCAGGGGCAACGAGAAGGCGGCGACGAACGGAATGAGCAGCGCGATGAGCTGAACAAAGACTTCCAGGGAAATCCGGCCGTCAGCCAGTCGTCCGGCGAGCTCCTGCAGTACGTTGCCGGCCAGAAGGATCCCGCAAAACAATGCCATGGCGCCGAGGGTTGCGTTCAGCACCTCCTGGAGGACATAGCGTTTGAGGATCTTCATCATGGATCGGAAAGCTCACAATGAATCAACGGCGCCCGGGTGCAAAGCGAAAATGCCGCGAGCCATTCGCGATCAGGGCAGGATGGTCACCAGCGAGAGAGCGGCGGCTCCAACTACGGAAATGACGGCCCCGATCAGGGAAATAAGGCTGGGCCGGTCGTTCTCCCAGATTCGGGTAAGGGGAATAGCGACGATCGGGGAGAGGGCTACAATCGGCAAAACCACGAAACTGGGTCTGACCCCCAGTGCCCACTGGAAACAGGCCACCCCAAGCACGGGCCCCGTGAGGGCATTGATGAGCACAAAAGTCTTCACATGAGACGCTTTCCACTTGAGGAGTGTGGGCTCGTTGATCTCGCTTTTGTCAAAGGCAGCTGATCGCTTCCGGCGGATGAACCAATTTCCGATTCCCCACGCTGCCCATGCGATGAGGATGCCGCCGATGATGCGGAAGAACGCGGCCGTCATCGCGGGTAACTCAACCCCCGCGGAGTGGGCGGTGTCGTAGCCATAGCGGCTGATAACCGCTCCCATGCCCTGTCCGGCGGCAGCGAGCAGGCCGAACAAGCTTCCACTGATGAGTTTATCCCTCTTGAGGTTGCGGGTATGCCATGGATCCAGGGCGATGGCAACCCCGGACAGGGTGACCACTGCGCAGATGATCTGTGCCATGCTGAGGGAGGTTCCCAGCCAGATCCACTCAACAATGCCCGCGATTGGGGCAGCGATGCATTGGGTGTAGAGAATGGTCAATCGGGATCCGAGCCTCGGCAAGGCATAAAAAACCCCGATATCACCGAACCCGAAGCCCACGATTCCGCTAATGAAAAATATCGTCCAAACGGTCCATCCCGGCCATACTCCGATGATCCAGGCAACGATGCCCATGATCAGGCATGCCAGCGTGAGGCGGCTTACATTCGCCAGGTTGCTGCCGAGGTGAGCGACGGAGCGGTTAGCCGAAATCGCGCTGACCGAAAACAGCAAGGTGCAAAGAAAGGCGGGTAGCATATGGGATCGGGCAAGATAATGACCCTCCGGGGTATGTCATCGATGGTCCCACGGAAAGGCGATGTCGATCTTCGAGTGTTCCCATGGGTGGAACGGTTCGAAGATCTTGCCTGGATTGAGGATGCCGTGAGGGTCGATGAGGTTCTTGATGCCCTTCATCCATGCAACCTGGACCGGTGGAATCTGATCGTTGAAGTAGGCGCTCTTGGCCAACCCGATCCCATGCTCGCCGCTGATAGCGCCTCCCAAATCAATCACCTTGTGCATCAGGGCGTCGAGTGCCTCGCGGGCCCGTTTTACCTTCTCGGG
>JAQVLM010000374.1 GCA_028704125.1 Opitutales bacterium | reverse complement strand
CACCTATGATCAGGATCCGGCGTCTGTCCGATCCATCGATGCACGGTCGATTGCGGAGTCCAGGCGGATCTACGATCAATTGCCCGCCCATCACAAAACCGGGATCGATCCCATTGGCATCACCCTAGACTATCCACTGGTTGTCCAAACCGTAAAGCCCGCCACTAAGGCCGCATTTTCGGGGATTGTCCGGGCCGAACGCTTCGTCAAATCATGGAAATATACCCTTCAGCGTTCGGAACCCGCCAATGTGATGGATGCCTTTGACGGGATGTCGGTGGCTGAAATCAAAGCAGAATACAAGGGCTACTATATCACCGGCAGCGACGAGCACAAACAGGCGCTCGCAGGGCTCGAGAACGCCAAAAACCGCTACGTCAGCCAGGTATCCGAGGCGAACGACAAGTGGAAGCAGCAGAAAGAACAGGCGCTCGAGGAGTCCCGTGCGCTCCTGGATGAGATCAAATCGGACGCGGCAGACGGATACTGTTTCCAGACCGCGGCCGAGAGCCAACTCCCCGGATCGGTGTTCCTGAAGTTCGTTGTCGACCCTTCCGGTGCATTGAGAGCGGTCTTCCACAATGATGGATCCGCCTCGGACACGATATCGTACGAAGCAACTCCCCGATTTGATAACAGCCGGCTGCAGTTTGAATTGATTAAACCCGTCCGGAGCTCTCGCGAACTCTTCGGACCCTTTCTCGAAAATGCACCGTCATCCATCCGCCTGACCAAACTCACCCGTGATTCCCTTTCTTTTTCCATCCCTGGAGCAATCCTCGAAATGGATCGAATCGACCGCTACCAATACGGACGGGCGATGGACAGCACCATGGAGGGCATCCGCGATGTGGCTTCCCTTCTCGCATCCGGCACCACACTGGATGGAGTGGTGTCCAATCTCGAAAGAGCGTTTTCCGACGAAATATGGCTTCACATCGACGAGATGGGCGACAATGGATCGTTCTCCGGAACCATCGAATCCCTTCGCGATCCATTCCTGAAAGCGGATGTTACCGGGGTGCTGCGCTCCAATCGCTATGACAACCGCGGCGGGCTTCTGGTTATGCGCATCACCGGAATGGGGCTCGACCGGAACTACGAAAACGAATATGTCCGCGAGATCTTCGCACTATCCTACTCGAAGTCGTTCGACTACAAGGACGGTTCGCTGATCAGCGATGAAAACGTTTGGGATTGGGAATTCAAGCGGGCAGACGAAGCACGAATGGAGGAAGTAAAGCGGGCCCGCAACAACCGGCGCCAGACCATTCTCGACTCCGTAAAGGCCGGATTGACCTATGAAGGCACCATCCGCCTCCAGATACCGGCATTGGGCTTACGGCCCGTCTACACACCGCATCCCCTGGAGTTGGTGATTCTCGACATGGATCCCAATGAAAACACGCTTCGCCTGGAGATCTCGCATAAAACCGACAAAAGGCTCAAACGCGCCTTCAAAGGCATTATTGACTTCGATGACTACAAAACCGGGTTCGAGCCGCTTACCATTTCGGCCGCGGACGCTGGCATCAGCAAGAGTCTCATCGAGCCGCCCCTGCAAGCCCATATCTGGTTGGAGGATGCGTTCGTGTTTTCGCTGAAGGTGCAAGACAGCAAACTCATTTGGAGTGACCTCGGCGAGTTCGCGATTCCACCTCCGGAACCGATCCTGCCTGAACTTCCGGCAGCTGGCACTGACACGCCTCAACCCTGAGGGTTGGAAACACACTCCGCAGCAACCCCCGAGGCACACGGTCCCGATTGGGAAGCCGGTGGGTTGTGAATGTTTCGGGATGCGCTCAAGTCCGGCCCGATTTGTCCGATATCATTGACTGCGTTATTGAATGACGGACCGGCAAATCAGGTGGTCCGCACCGAGGTTCTACGCCCTACCCATCCGCATATGCACCACTCGAGCCCCTTCCGGACACTGCTGATTATCCCGATAGTCTCGTTCTCCGCTGGGGAATCAACCCGGGCACAGGAAACCCCCGACACCATTGCGTCCTATCTCGCGTCCGGATCGTTCGATGGAGAACTTGGGCTCGTCAGCATCAGCCATAAGTATCGCGGAGCGAGCGATGATTCCGGAAACGCCCTGGGATTTCTGCAGCTCCAATACAAATCAATTGAGACCTGGGGACTCCACTGGGGTGCATGGTGGTATGGGGTGAAAAGCGCATGGGAAATGCATCCCGGAGACTACGAACGGCTCTGCAAAGCCGACAGCAGCCTGCGCGAATGCTTTGTATCCTGGAACTTGCCAGGCTCCCAAACCACTGCAACCGCAGGGCGATTCAGCATGCGCCAAACCACTATCGATGGAAGGTCGCATCAGGGAATCGAGATCGTCAGCAACGATATTGCCGACATCACGATCAGGGGCGGCGCTTTCCACCGCTGGTCCCGCTACAACCGGATCCACGTCAACTTTCAGGGAATGACCGGATGGTATGAGGTGGATGCGGTCCATGAAGATGCAGGCGATCTTTTCTGGTTCGGGTCGGTCCGAAAAAACGGCCGGGACTCCGACTACATAGAGGTGTTCGGACGCCATCAGGACAATGTCATGACTGCCATCGGAGCCGAATGGAACTACTCACGCCCTGTCGCATCCAACAGGCAAATCGGCGTGGATGGGATCTTCGCATACTATGTGAATGGATGGCCGGAAGAACTTCAGCCCGATTACGAAAACGCTTACACCTGGCTGATCCATGCCTCCATGCAAACCGAATCCCTCAGTCTCGGAATCGGGTGGCATGGAGTGAGCGATCACACAGCCGACATCGGTGTTGGCCCCTATTTCTGGATCGATCCTCTGGTCGCCGACAACACCCTGCCTTACGATGCACGCAACCGTGCCCAACTGTTCTACGTGGACACTGAAACCTCCTACGGACCCGTTGACCTCACCCTCGCCTACGGCTACGGTATCAACCAATCAATTGATGTCGATTCACACGAGTTCAACGCGATCGGAAAGGTGCACCTGCGGGAGGATCTCTCCTTCGAAATCATGGTCTCCTGGAACATGTATGAAGGAGACCTTCTAGCCGACTATGTGAGAACAGGAACTCTGCTAACCTTCGAGTTCTGAACCGCTAGTCCCCTTCAAGATCCCATTCCAACCGGACCTCATTGCCATCAGCTTCCAAGGGAGGGCATTTCCGGAATACAAAGCTACGATAACTTTGGCTCGACAATCCCTAAATGGTGCACATAATTTCATCTATTGAAATTTCCCGGAAATGGACACCCTTGATAAGCTTCGCCTCCTTTCGGATGCCTCCCGTTACGATTTGGCCTGCGCCTGCGGCACAAAGGACGGAGACCATCGCGTCCGAGGACAGGACGGCACCTGGCTCTATCCGGTTAGCTTGGCAAACGGAGGCAAGCAGATCATGCTCAAGACCCTCATGTCCAACATATGCAGCAGCGATTGCGCCTACTGCCCCTATCGAAGCACCATGGACGTTCGCCGCTGCTCGCTTCTCCCCGACGAAGTGGCATCCATCTTCATGGACTATGTCCGGCAGCGGAAAGTCATCGGTTTGTTTCTTAGCAGCGGAGTAGTCGGAACCCCTGACCGGACCATGGAAATGCTCACAGCCACGGCATCCGTCCTACGCAAAAAACACGCTTACCGGGGCCATATCCACCTCAAGGTCATCCCAGGCTCATCCCAGGCCGCCATCGACACCGCCTTATCTCTGGCTAATGCCGTCTCGATCAACATCGAAACACCCGGGGAAAAGCATTGTGCGAAGCTTTCGGGGAAAAAGCGTTTCATCGAGGATATCATCGGGTCGCTTCAATACATTTCCCGCCAAACCGGCAAAGGA
>JAQVLM010000373.1 GCA_028704125.1 Opitutales bacterium | reverse complement strand
CCGGCTGGTCAGTCCTTGGTTCGTCCGGTCAAGGCCCATTCGGGCGATGTGTCCGGCTTGCTTGTCGTTAAGCGTGACGGTGGCCGTCTGGTCAGTCCTTGGCTTGGTTACTTCAATCCGGTTGGTGGAAACTTTATCAAGACCGATGATATGGGACTTGTGAAGTTGTATCCTGAGTCCGGATGGTACGGGAACGTCCCTTACGGTTGGGAAACCGAGTTCGCCTATACCGAGAACCTGTATGGGGTATTTGATATGGGGAGGGGGCGTCTCTGGGGAGATATTGAATGGGATGCCTTTATGAAAAAGTATGAGGGCGCTTCGTATATACCGTTTTCTGTTCAAGACTACGATTCTCCGAGGCTTCCGTTCTTGAGCTATGGGGTTCGTGAAACTTATTGGGGGCCTAGTGGTTATTCCAACTTTGATTCTGAGTCGTCCTACAAGCAAGGTTTCTGGATTGAAACTCCGCTGCTTGGATGGGTCTGGACGCATCCGCTCGCATACCCGAACGCTTGGGTTCAGGCTGAGAACCGTTGGGTTAAGCTGAACTCGATTCGTCCGCAAGGCGGGTATGTGCAGATGATGGTTTCAGATCGTCAGGCATATGTCGGTGATACCGTGGTTTTCGCATGGGATTCCAATCTGGACGGGACTCGGTTTGAGGGTGCTGGAATGGCCTACAATCAGCCGACCGGAGCCGTGGCTGTAACCCTTGCTCGGGAAGGTGAAACGGTCGCAGTGGTCAACGCTGGCGGCGTAGCAGACTCTAAAACGGTCTACGCCTTCCCGAAGCCGAAGAATCCTGCCGTATGGATCGACGCACACCCGAAGGTTGTTCAGGTCGGAGAGCCTTTCTTGATCGCTTGGAATAGCTCGGGCGGAGTTCCGATTGTCGAGGCCGAATCTCACGGAATCTTCTCGAACGAAGCAACCGGACAGGTTCACTTCTCGCGGCAGATTCCCGCAGACTATACTTTCAAGGTGCGTCTTGGTGATGCAGTCCAGACCGTAACGGTCAGGGTTGAAGGCCAGATGCACCGATCGGAAACTACAAGTACGTGGTTCCTTCGACAGCAATAAGATATATTCCACTTGGGCGGCGGGGCGGTTGTCCCCAACCGCCCCGCCGCCGCGGATTTCCCCGCTGTATTGATACATATGTAGCATTAATGAAATAACCGCTCATTCCCTTTCTGGCGGGCTGCTTCAAGGCGCGTGTTAAGCCGTTTAGAATCGTTTAACGCCAGTGAATCATAGGGAAAAGATGGATCACCACGAAGGACGCGAAGAGCACGAAGGGGGAGAAGAGTGGCTCGGTGAGGACACCTCGCCCTGCCTTGGTGTAGGATATTAGGTCGAAGGGGGAGGTCAGAATCGGAGTTTGATGTTGTCCATGCCACAACGGGGACATACAGCTTCTTCGACTCCTTTTCGATCGGTATACAAGTGACCGCAGCGTACGCAGTGAAAGATCACGCGATCCCGTTTTTCCTGGTGTATGGTTTTTCCGACGCGATCGTAGTAAACCCAAAGGATCACAATGAACGCAATTCCCGTGCACACCCCGATGGTGACAAATAGGCTGAGGTCAACCTCGAACATGCTTTAGCGGGATTTCATCCGGATCCGGTTGAGTTTGTTGGACCGGCACATGTCCAGAACCTTTGTCACGTGTTTAAGTGGGGTTTCCTCGTCGGATACCAGTAGAACCGGTTGTTCGGCGTTTGCTTCCCCGGCAATTTTCAGTGCCTCTTTGAGGACCGCTTCGGGAACTTCCTGATTATTGAGGTAAAATTGTCCTTCCGTGCTGATGCCGATGAGGATCTGCTCGTTAAGGAGGTTTTTGCCCGCTGTCTGGATTTCGGGTGGGGTGATGTTCAGCACGTTGACGTTGCGAAACTGCATCGTCATGAGAAAGAAAAAGATGAGAACCATCAGCACGTCCACCAGTGGAACGATGTTGATTTCAGCCTTTTTTCTGGATTTCCGGATGAGGCTCATTGCGCCGATTGGGCCGCGTTTCGATGGGCAATATCGATGAGACGTTCGACTCCCACATTCAGTCTTGCCGAGAGGGACTCGACCCGTCGAATGAGAAGGGCGTTGCCGATAAGAGCGGGGATAGCGATACTGAGTCCGAGCACCGTTGTTGCGAGTGCCATTGCAACTCCCTCAATAAACCGGCCGGGGTCCGGTAGTCCGGTTTCAGCGGAGAATCCGGAAAACACACTGACGAGACCGGTAACCGTTCCTAGAAGCCCGATGAGGGGGGCGCCGGCGATGATGATTTCCAGAATGAACAAGCCGCGTTCCATGGCATTAACCTGCATTCGCGCGAAGGCCTTGATCCCCTCGTCATCCGGATGCTGATCCAGAAAGAAGTGGACGATCCGGCCGCCGACGGTGCCGGCTTCAATGCGGCGTTTCAATACATCACCCGATATGAAGGCATCCACCAGCTCATCCGGTATGATCTTGGAGGTGCGCAGGGCAAACAGACGTTCAAATATGATGAACGCCGCCAGAAATGCGCAGAGGGCGAGCGGGTATATGAATATGCCCGCCGCCTCTATCAGGCTGCCCAGAGAGTTTTGCATCAGTATCCTGAGATGTAAGGCTGCCTGGATGCGACGGACTGAATGCTGTCCGCGGATTCAAGCAACTCGGCGATCGGATCCCATTTTCCCTCCGTCAGAGCTTGCCTGGCGCTAGAATTGAGGGAGATGGGTGCTTTCCAATCACCTGCAGTGAGCTGCATGCTGCCGAGGTCAATCGAGACGACAGTTGCAGGCTTCTCCTGAATGAGCTGAGCGAGGCGGTTGAGCTGTTCCCTCGGCAAGCTTACGCAGGGAATTCCGAGGGTGGTGGAATTGCCGAAAAAGATCTCAGCGAAGCTTTCCGCAACGATTGCACGGATCCCTGCGCGATAGAGCGACTGGGGAGCGTGTTCGCGGGAACTGCCACAACCGAAATTGGCCCCGGAAATGAGGATTGAGGCCCCGGAAAAACGGGGATCATCCATTGGGTGGACCTTTCCAGCCTTTTCGAACTCTTTGCGGGAGTCGAAGAATGCGAATTCCCCGAGTCCGTCAAAGGTGACGCACTTCATGAAGCGGGCTGGGATGATGCGATCGGTATCGATGTCCTCGCCCATGAATGGGACGGCGCGACCTTGTACCGTGAGAATTTTGTCAAGTGCCATATGCTAATCTGAATAGTCGTTGATGAACCGTGGTTCGTTCAATCTCGCGAGTGAACCCCTCATCCGGCCTTTGCCGGATCGATGCCGAAGACTTCACGGGCATCGGATACCTCACCGGTTACGGCTGCGGCAACCACCATGAGCGGGCTCATGAGGATGGTGCGGCCGGTTGGGCTGCCCTGCCTGCCTTTGAAGTTGCGGTTGCTGGAGCTGGCACAAAGCTGATCTCCGACAAGTTTGTCGGGGTTCATCCCGAGGCACATCGAGCATCCGGCGCCTCTCCATTCAAAGCCGGCATCGCGGAAGATCTGGGCGAGTCCGTTCTGTTCGGCAATCTGGCTGACCACCTGTGATCCGGGGACCACGATGGCTTTTACACCCGGAGCCACTTTGCGGCCCTTAATGTAGGGAGCCACCTCACGGAAATCGGAAATACGACCATTGGTGCAGCTACCCAGGAAAACCACATCCACCTTGGTTCCCTTGATCGGCGTTCCGGGGGTGAGCTTCATGTGGACGTAGGCTTCTTCGGCTCCCTCACGGTCTTTTTCGGGCAGGTCGCTTACGATCAGGAGATTTTCGTCGATAAAGATCGCTTGGCCGGGGTTGATCCCCCAGGTGACAGTCGGACCAATATCCTCGGC
>JAQVLM010000372.1 GCA_028704125.1 Opitutales bacterium | reverse complement strand
GGTTCCAAATGAGTACCGCGTGCTTTCCGCTCACCGCACGCCCGACCTGGCTGCGGAGTATGCGAAAACCGCTGAAGCCCGCGGCCTCAAAGTCATCATCGCCGGTGCCGGTGGAGCCGCTCACCTGGCTGGGGTGTTGGCTGCCTATACCGTAATTCCTGTTTTGGGCGTGCCCATTATGTCCCGCTCCCTCAACGGGGTGGACTCTCTCTACTCCATGGTACAGATGCCAGCCGGTATCCCAGTCGGAACACTCGCGATCGGAGAGGCTGGTGCCAAGAATGCAGCATTGCTCGCCGTATCTATCCTCGGGGTTGCGGATCCCAACATGCGGGAGAAACTCCACACCCTCCGCAAGGAACAGCACGACAAAATCGCAAAGATCACCCTCGAAGGCTGATAGCGATTGCATCCGAGAACCATCCCACGCAATCCCGTAGATCCTTTGAAAAAAGCGTTCTGTTCACTAGGAAGCTACCAGCGGTGAGGGAAGTGTGCAATCCTTCCAACGCGGCTTCAACCATTCGACTACGCTCATGATCAAGCACGTTTCCTTTTGGTACCGTGGAGGCTGGCTATGAGGGTATGGTGAGCTAATGCCCGCCATTGGATGGACGCGAGCAGGTATACTCCCGCTACTACCGGTGGCCGCCACTGCGGAAGATGTCGACGATGATCCAGAAGCCGAAGACCATGGAGATGAGGTAGCCGAGAATACCGAGGGCAGGGAAGCCCCAAAGGAGGGGTTGGACGCCGGTAGTGATGACCATGGATGAACCCATGATAAGGGAGCCGATGATGATCGCGAGTACCAGCCGGTTCGCCGAACGGTTAAAGGTGCGGTTGAGGTCCTCGAGGCCACGGTGGTGGAGGCGTATTCCGATATCTTCATTTTCAATCCGCCGGATGAGCCGGAGGCTGTCTGCGGGAAGTGAGTTGAGGCAGGAGAGGCTCTCCTCGAGCTTCCACACGAGATTGCGGAAGAGGGACTCGGGGGCCCAGCGTTCCTTGGTGAGTGTAGTCAGGAATGGGGTGGCGGTGGAGACGATCGAAAAGGTGGGGTCGAGTGCGTCACCGGTCTTCTCCAGCGAGAGGACGGCTTTGGCGAGCAGGACGTAGTCGCGGGCCACGTCGATTCCGTTGGATCCGAAAACGAAGATGAGGTCGAGGATGACGGATCCGGCGTCGTCGAGGTTGAGTTCGCCTCCGTAGCGGTCGAGAACCTGAGTGATTTCCATCTCGAGCTGCTGTTCATCCACCATCCGGTTGCTGTCCATCATCTTGATGGCCCGCCGGGCAATGCGCTCGACATCGCTCGATGCGACCGCGGCGAGCAAATCCGCGAGGTCGTGCCGCATGCGTTTGGTGAGCTGGCCTGCCATTCCCCAATCGAGGAAGCAGATGCGATGGTCCGGCGTGATGAGGATATTGCCCGGGTGGGGATCCGCATGGAAAAAACCGACGGAGAACATCTGATGAAACACGGAGGCCCCGCCGTATTCAACGAGTGATCTCCGGATATCGGGAGGGGCGTCGATTTCGTCTGGCGAGATGCCGTCCACGTGCTCTGTAACCAGAACGGAGCGTGAACTGATTTCTTTGTAAACGCTCGGCGCGAAGACCTTTTCCGGATGTGGATTCCGGGCATTGAAAAGGGTGGCGTTTCGTGCCTCCTGCTCGAAGTCGAGCTCGGAAAGGAGCCCTTTCCTGAGGGTGTCGACAACTGCGGGAAGGTTGTAGGGACGATAGGTGTCGACCCGTTCGTGAAGCTCACGTGCGAGCCATCCAAGGATTTCGAGATCGGAAGTAAGGGCTGGTTTGATGTCGGGTCGTTGAATCTTGACGGCGACGGTCTCGCCGGTGGACCGCAGCCTGGCCAGGTGGACCTGGGCGATGGATCCGCTGCCAATCGGCTCAGGCTCGATGGATGAAAACACGGTTTCGAGCTCATCACCGAAGGCATTCTTCAGGGAGCGGCTGATGCTCTCGAAGGGCTCGGGCCTCACTTGGTCCCGCAGGCTTTTGAGCTCGTCAATGAGGGCGGGCGGGAGGATGTCGGGCCGGGTGGTGAGAATCTGGCCGATTTTGATGAAAGTGGGGCCCAGATCCTCCAACACCATGCGGATGCGCGTCCATGGCGTGTGCGGATCTTCCCGCCTCGGTGCAAAGCGATCAAACCAGCTCGCGGGGATATTGATCTGATCCAACAGGCTACCGAAGCCATGACGCATCAGCACCGTGACGATCTCCTTTGCCCGGACGGCGTCGCGGTAGAGGGAAAACGGTTTCAAAGGATTGGATCAGGGTGGGATGGTGAAGGCCGGATGGATTGACATCCCCCGGGGCTCAATCTTCCGATTTCTTTGGTTTCGTTGCCGGCTTTGCTGCGGCGGCTTCGAGGGCGGCGATCCGGGCTTCGAGCGCCTCCAGGTCTTCCTGTCGGGCGAGCTTGGCTTTTTTCAAGAGGTCTTCAAAAGTTTTGGCGAGCTCAGTGCGGGATTGTTCCCATTCCTGGCGTCCTTCTTCGACGACCTTTTGGGCGGTTTTTCGGGCTTCGTCAGCCGACAATTTGCCTTTTTCGACGAGTTCGGAGAGGCTTTTTTCCACTCGTTCCGCAGTGACAACGGTTGCACCAAGTCCTGCCAGAAGTGTTTTTTTGATAACGTCGAGCATAGTGCGATGAGGATACTTCAGTTTTCCTCCGGTCGGCAAATCAAAAAGCGGGAATTCGCGTTGAATGCTTGCCGGGTGATCCGGGGTTCGATTGTCGGGGGTATCGCGAAGGGGGTTCCTGTGGATCTCTAGTGGTCTCAAAAGGATCCACGGGAGCGGAAGAGGCAACTGCCTATTGGGCCGGGGCGCCGAGTTCGACCTCGCGGAGTTCGGCTTCGCGTTCCTCAAGGAGGTTGATGGTCGCGAAATCGGATTCCGGATCCGGGAAATGCAGGGTGAAAGCCATGGCGGGTTCCCATGACACGGTGCCGGATTCCATCACGAGATCGAGCAAATGCCCTCCGAAGCTGCGATCATCCGATATGAGGTGGAGGTGGAAACCGGGGACATTCACGCCTTCGAGATACTCGGGGACCCAGAAACCGAAGATTTCGCCTGTGACAGTTTCCTTTTCGAAACGCACTTGTTGATTGCGAACCACTTCGACGAGTGGCTCGTAGGGCTCTTCCTGGGCTGGGACGCTGCGTGTGACAACCCGGCTGAATGTGCCTTTGATGTGAATCCCGTAAAGGTGATTGAGCGAGAGGAATGCGTTCTCAATGGTGGCTTCGAGTGCTTCCAGCGTTTTCGGCTGTTTGATCGGAATCATGTCGAGCGCATCGAAGTCCATAACAGTTGCGAAGGGGGTGGTGATGGAATCCGGTTTGGGCCGGGTGATCGAGCCATCGGCTTTGATCTGAAACAGTTCTCCGTTGAGCAGCAGCATTTCGCCATCGAGCTGATGAAAGGTGCCGATTCCATAATGCCCGGGCCTCACCAGACGGGCGCAGGGGAAGTCGCTGTCATAGCCGCCGGCGAGCAGGCTGTCGATTGTCGCATACTGATGGATGTGAGACGCTGCGTTTGCGATCAGCGAGGTTGCAACGAGAAAAAACAAGTGGGTGAGGTAGGGTTTCATGGTGGGTATTGTGAGCGGTCGGTGGCGTTTGGTCGATCCGAAAGCAGACATTTGGTGAAGGGATTTGACTGTCGCAATGGAAGGGATTGCCTTGAGGTATGCCCGAAAATGATACTGCCTCACGGTCCTTCGTCAAACGCGTGGTCAAGGATCCCCCGCCTGGACTTTCCATTGAGGCGTCGGGTGGTGAATTGACCATTGTCCGCAGTTGGAGGAATTGGACGGTGGTGCCGT
>JAQVLM010000371.1 GCA_028704125.1 Opitutales bacterium | reverse complement strand
CCAATTGGTGTAGTATTGGGACATCACCGACTCAATCGCCTGGGCGAGGAAGCGCTCATCCGTGTTGTAAACCGGAAGCAATACCGAAATGAGGGGTTTATCCTGAAGTCTGTCGATGTGCTTCAGGATCGCATGTTCATCCGAAGCGGAGACCGAATCGAAGCACTCGATCCATGTCTGGTAGTCCTGATCAAGCTGACCCTTCGGTGCGGTGATCACCCCGAGGTTGTGGATGATCCGCTCGTAAAGGAACGCCTTTGTTCCATCCTGAAACTCAGCGCTCACCTGAATGAAGTTCACGCCCGGTCCCGTATCAAAATCGAGACTGAACCCGCATGCAGGGTCCACCGCGACTTCACTCCGGAACATCGCAACCACATCCTGGCGCTGCCGACCCATCGCGCACTTCATGCGCTGGGAACCGAGGCTCACCCACACCTGCCGCGCAGGCCGCCCTTTTTCATCGAAACACCATCCGCCCACGTGCGCCTTGTAGCCCATGAAGCGGTATACCTTCGACTGCGGAGCATCCAACCCACTGTGAAAACGACGGGCCACCCCACCCTCACGCTTTGGAAACACCGGCGCAGGCTGGATTTCGGGAGCAAGCGGAGCCGGACGTCCCGGCACTGATGGGCCCGGATCAAAGCCTTCAAGAAACTCAACCGGTTCTGCCACTGGACAGGGCGCCTCCGGATCAATCGGATCTCCCTGCGGAAGACGTGCCCCAAGAGCCTTGCTGAGCTTCCATCCCATCGACTTTTGCAGGAAACGCCGTTTCTCCATTTCGGATTCATACATCCGCCGGAGCACACTCACACGGTGTTCTTCCCTCGCATCCCGATACTTTAAAACCGCCTCAAAGCGCGCATTCAGCAAATTGACATGGTGCTGAAGCAGCGAGGTGCGTTCATCCAACCATCCGATCATGTCGGACTGGTAGCCCATAATGGCCTGATGCTGACCGGCGGTATGCTGAAACAACTGAATCTCCTGCTGAAGCCTCGCCACATCCTCTGCCTGAATACCGACCTCATCCTTGAGCTTATTGACCGCCTCGGAGTCCACCTCATGTGTCTTGAGCAGCGTCTCGATTCCCTGCTGATACTTGGCGACCTCGGTGCGCTTGGCATCCAAACGCTTCAGCACGGTATCCAGATGCTCCCTGGTCTCGCGCAGCTGGGCTTCCATGGATTCAATACTATCGGATTCGAAATCGCTCTTTGCTGTCGATGACATCGGTTCGGAGATTCAGGTTAACAGGGATCAGGATGATTTCGGCGGAATTGTCTGCAGCGTGTAAGTGCGCTTATCCTGCGATTCGTAATAGGTCCGGGTGATGATTTCGGCCAGCAAACCCATGAACATGGAAAACACCCCGATCAAACCAAAGAACAGACTGGCCAAAGGCAATGGCGTCCGGCTCAGATTCGCAACATCTCCCAACTTGAGACCAACCGCCAGAGCCCCGAAAAGGAAGCTCAGCACAAAACAGATCAGACCGAAACCCCCGAAGACATACATCGGTTTCTGCGAGTATCCGTGCAGGAACTTCACCACGATCAGGTCGAGGATCACCTTGAAAATGCGGTTCATCCCGTATTTCGAAACCCCCTTCGTCCGGGCATAATGCCGAACCGGGATCTCCGTGATGCGCCCACCCTGCCAAAATGCATAGATCGGAATGAAGCGGTGCATCTCCCCGTAGAGCCGCACATCCGCCATCACCTCTTTGCGGTAGGCCTTGAGTGAACAACCGTAGTCATGCAGCTCGACCCCCGAAATCTTTGAGATGATCCAGTTCGCAACACGGCTCACAAATACCCGGCGGATCGGCTTGTCCTGGCGGTTGAGCCGCCAGCCCGATACCACATCGTATCCCTCATCCAGCTTCTCCAGAAGCATCGGGATATCGTCGGGATCGTTCTGGAGGTCCGCATCCATGGGAACCACCACATCGCCCGTTGCATGGTCAAAGCCGGCCTGCATGGCCGCGGTCTGACCAAAGTTGCGTTTGAACAACACCGGCACGTAGTGCTCATCCACCTTCGCCTTTTCGAGTATCAGCTCCGCACTGTTGTCCTTGCTCCCATCGTCGATCAGGACCACTTCCCACCCGTTTCCGGGTTGATTCCGGATGAGCGCATCCAACTTCTCAAACAACTGCGGCAGGTTCTCCGACTCGTTGTAAACTGGAATAACGATCGAAACCGTTCGGTATTCTTTCGGGGCGGCTGCTTTTGCCGATGAAGATGCTTTTCTGGGCATGGTATGGGAAATTATGGAAAGACTCGCCTCACTGGGTCACAGGGCTGAACAAAACAGGGTTCGACCCGCGGCTGCGTGGAGACTGGCGATGGGTGACATCGAACGCTCAACTAGGATTTGAAAATGGGTGATCATCCGCTTCGGTTCAGGAATCGAAATACCAGAGAACCATCCGGTAACTCAATATCAGAAAGGCTCCTCCAAGCAGGCCAAACAACGCACCCCACCACGCGATAAACTTGCGCTCGGGTGGTGGCGGCGCCGCGGGAATGGCCGACCAGGCCATGTGCGGGTCACTATTCCCTTCAAGCACGGAAAAACGCATGGACTGCGCACTCACCTCGAAACCATCGATCTGATGCAGCGGAACCACCGACTCCAATAGCAGCTCGTGAACCGCAAGCCCACCGTAGTAGCTGAGGGTCGCCTTGGTCACTTCAACATCCAGTGCCCGACCGTCATTGATCGGATCCCAGCGCAAGGAGCGGATCACGCCCTCCAATGGCAGTTCAAAGGTCACGGATACAGGGGCTGCTTCGACCGGTATCGGGGCCTCGACTGAATCCACTGCCTGATAGCCTTCGCCCAGATCGTAGAACACTTCGCTGATCGCCGTCGCACTCGACTGGAGATCCAGCGTGAATGTGTGGCGGCCTATCGGCTGATCCACGGCGGTTTTGACGCCAATCGCGAGGCATACCAGCAAAATCAGGGTATCGATCAGTATGAATCTTTTCATTGTCAGGACATCCATGTTCCCGGAAGGGACACACCAGCCTCATCCATGCAGATGAAGCAGGCTCAGGCAACTTCAAAACAGGGGCACTCCCCTCCGCTGTATTTCCTGTTCTTCCGCATTGGTCAGCGCGAAATCCTCCCTGAAACGGGTCAGCAGCGGATGATACGCCGGATCATCCTTGAGCCAGGCACTCCATTTCTTGCGCATGTAGTTGACCTCCCGCTCATAGCGTTCCCGCTTCTCCGGGGTATCCTCCGGCCCGCGTGAGGCGGACTCGTGATGGTAGAGCCGGGCGAATGGCGTGTAGAGGTTGCGATACCCCGCCTCGCAAATGCGGATGCAGATATCGACATCATTGTAGGTGATCGCCAGATCCACCGCGTTGAATCCACCCACCTGCTCAAATATCGCCTTCCTCACCACCAGACACGCTGCCGTGACAGCCGAGTAGTTCTGGACCACATGCGCCCGCATCCGCGACACATCCGGCTCATCGGCACACAGCCTCCACGCATGGGCCGCCACATGACCCACCCCGACGATCACACCGGCATGCTGGAGGCGGTCATCCGGATACAACAGCCGCGCCCCCACTGCACCGATTTCCGGTCGCTGCGCCTGGCTCACCATCTCCGTCAGCCAATCCCCCTCGATCACTTCAAGGTCACTGTTCAATAGTCCGATGATGGCACCCCGGGCTTTCCCCACCCCGAAGTTGTTGATCGCAGAGTAGTTGAACTTCCCGGGAAAACGCTCGACGCGGCAGCCCTTGGCACGGATCTCTTCGAAATATCGCAGGGTCTCCTCGCGGCAGGAATCATTGTCCAGAACAATGATCTCGTAGTTCGAATAAGTGGTC
>JAQVLM010000370.1 GCA_028704125.1 Opitutales bacterium | reverse complement strand
GGTGAGTCCCGATCAGTAACTGGGTGCGCCCGTCTGAGAGGGTGCCCACGGTATGTGCGTCCCACACTTTCTGGAATAAGCTGCGTTTCACTTTTTTATTTTATGATTACGGATAAAAAACGACCTTATGGCCGGAGTATCAGAAAAAAGACTCCCTTGAGCGGGAGTCAAATGCAATTGCAGAATGTTGGACGGTAAGGTCGCCTTGTCCCGATTGCGTTTTCTGAAGACCAACGGATCCGCTGGTTGCATTTTAGGATTAAAACGGTGCGCATCCGGAGTTTTCAGTAGGGCCTCCGGATGCGCAACATCTTGACAAGTGTTATTCTGCCGGAGCCGGCTCTGCCACCACCACCGGAGCGGTGGTATCCGGAGCGGCTGCGGATGGGTCTGCCTCCGGAGCAGCCTTTTTGCAGACTTGAGCACTGGTGAACTTTGTGGGTAGGTGGGCGTCAAACTTGCCGTCATACCAGAACCATGCGAGGCCGATCAGGATCAGAAGGAAGATCCAGAGCTTCCATGGACGTTTCTTTTCGGCATAGGGATCGGTGAGTGCCCTTTCCGAACCCACCGGGAGTTCGGCCAGGTTGGTGAGTGCCGCACCGAAGGGCACATTCATCTTGGCTTTGGTGTTGATGGCCCATCCGTTGGCATCGAGGATCGGTCCGAGGTTGCGCTGGCGCAGTTTCATCCATGCGAGCAGCATGGACGGGCCGGATATCAGCAGTAGAATACCAATGATTCCCAGTGGCAGCCACATCCCGAGTCCGAACAGGGCGGAGAGAAATCCGCCCACCAGTGCGCTCACACCACCGATCGCGGTTCCGATCAAGGCGATGGTGCCGAGGTCGAGCTTCTTAGGCGCCGGGGCGGGTTGATCGGATTTGATCTTATCCGCAGTGGCAACCTTACCGGCGACATCGCCAAGCTTGCCGCTGGAGGCTGTATCGGCTTCCTGCGCCCGTTTTGCGATCTGTTCCTCAATCATGCGCACCAATTTCTTGTAGGGCATGAGGAAGGCTTCGCGTATGCTGATCGGGTTCGATACGATCTTGGTGATGGTGGCATCCCAGTCATTGCCGTTGCGGTCATAGAATACGCCGTTGCGTCCGACAATGAGGCGATCGGAATCCCCATCGGTAAAGACGGCCGCAATGGTGCGTTTGCCTTCGCCCGGACGGGTGATGTCGCAATACGCGAGATACGCGGCGGAGAGACCGGCCAATGCGGCGTGTTTACCAGCATCGGATACATTGATGCAGAGATGGCAGCTTCGTGCGTCGAGATAAAGCGTGCCCGCCTGAAACACCGCACCCGATTTTCCGTAGAAGTCCGAGAAGTTGACGAAGTTGGTCAGGAGCTCTTTCAAGTCTTTCTTGAAGTAGACCATTTTCTCAACCGCGGTGATCTGGGAGTATTCGTTTGCGAGCGCCTGGTCCTTTTGAATCAGGCCGACCAAGGCCTCATAGACTGCGGGAGCGGATAGCTGCTTGAGTTTTTCGGTTCCAAGCGCCAGAATGGGTTCAGCCGTCGGTCTCGATGCGAGCCAGGCACCGTATGCGCCCACTTTGTCCTGCAGGCTGATCCATTCCTTTTCGGACAGGGTGGACTTGCCTGCGCCAAGGATAGGTGTAACGGCATCCGAGGCGAGCTTGGAAATGGCATCCGCCCACGCCGGGTTGATACCGCTTACGAGTGACAATGGTTTATCCGCTTCAATTGCGGAGAGCGGAAAATCCGCGACTTCGGTCAGCGACAGGGAAAGGTTTTGAGAGACAATGGCCTCGTATGCTTTCGCATCCCGGTTAATCGCATCTCTGGTGCGTGGGTCGAAAGCGAGCAGCCGACAACGTGCGAAGTAGTCGTCCACTTTCACCTTTGCGCTTTGGATCGCAGCATGAGCTGCGTTCATCTGGGCTTCGGGTAGAACAGCGATGGATTTGTCAAGGGTGATCCGGCTGCTCCATTCGATCGCTGCATTTGCCTCTGCCGTAAACGCGTCCAACTGGGCTTGGTCAAGCCCTTGTTTGCCGCTGAGATCCGCAGTCCCTCCAGTTGCCGCCGTTATGTCCGCGATCGCTTGAGCAAGGGCGGCGTTGTCGGTGCTCTCCGGTATGATGACGCCGTCTCCGTTGAAGCGGGTGTTAACGAACACCTTGACCTGATCCTGAAGGTCTTCGAGGCTGATATGGGAGGCATCTTCCTTTCCCAATCCAGAAAGGATCTGTTTGGCTCCTGCTAATACGCTTGGATCTTTGATCGAAGAAAGGGCGACTTTGTCGTCGGGCTCAAGCAATTCACCCAAATCATTGAAGACAGTGGAGCACCATTCGACGGCCGCGATCACTTCTGGCGGGCGGATCCGGCCATCTTTGTCCGCATCAAGAAGCGCTGCGGTTTTGGGATCGAATTCGATGCCGGATGTTGGCATCGCAAGCGCCATCCATAGTTTCAGATCGAGGTCTTTCAAGTGGGCCAGATCCTCTCCATTGCGGAGCATGACCTGATCCACGCCTCCGGAACGGAAAAACTTCCATTTATGATTGGCTGTGTCTTGCATGATTGTGGGCTGGGTTAATGTA
The DNA here is from genome assembly GCA_028704125.1 of Opitutales bacterium. Classification (GTDB taxonomy): domain Bacteria; phylum Verrucomicrobiota; class Verrucomicrobiia; order Opitutales; family JAFGAQ01; genus JAFGAQ01. Next base: position 1,288 of record JAQVLM010000370.1, on the reverse strand, counting down.
TTGTGTGATATGTTCCGAAAGGGGATGAATCCCGTAAAGATGCAATCCTATAACGAAAGTTGTGGAATTTCCAGTTTGGCGTTTGAAAGATATGTCAAAATAAGGATTGCTTCTGTGAGACATTGGCAGCTCTCAAGTTTTTGGGGGTAAAAAGGCAGGAAACCTAGCAAAGGAGACGCGAAAATGACTACAGGCAGCAAGCAGGGATCGGGATGTGGAAAGTGGGCAATTGGATGTGGGGTGAGCGGACTGATTCTGGTTATTGTTCTGGGGTTGGGCGTCCATTTTGGTCTGAAGTGGCTGGGTTTTTCCATGGAAAGCTTCAAACGGTTGGGTGAGCTTGACCGATTGAACAGCCAGGTGACAGACCAGTCAGCGTATGTTCCTCCATCCGATTTGCGGCTGACTCAACGGCAAGTTGAGCGGTTTGTGGCGATTCAGCGGGTGATGAAAGACTCTATGGAAGAAGAGGCCGCCTCTTTTGAGGCCTCGATCAAGGAGCTCGAATCGAAGTTTAAAGGAACGAATGTGCAGCTCAGTCCGAGGGAAGCCGTTCGATATTGGAATGATTTGTCCCAAATGCTCGTGAATGTGAAGCGTGTGCAGGTGGAAGCGATCAATGCGGAGGGAATGTCGCTGGAGGAATACCGATGGGTGGCCTCTCAGGCACTGGCTGCGATGGGGATGCCAAATGTGGTGATGGACATTACGAATCCAAAAAAGATGATGGAGGCCGGGGAAACCCAAGCCGAGGCGATTCCGGTCCATCCGGACAACGCAAAGCTGATCATGCCGTATCAGGAGCTGCTGTCGGAAACCCTGCTTTTTGCTTTGTTCGGATTGTAGGCTTTGGTCTTGTTTTTTTCACTCGTATGTGCTCGACAGCTCGCAGTTTTGTGAGCTGTCTTAACGGCATGGTTTTTGAGACCGGAGACCCATACCTCGGGGGGTTCAGATGATACGGAGGGTTTTGTATGAAAGTGTGGGGTCCTTGCGGGCCTATCTGCGTCGGTTGAATCCTCCCGGATTGGACTCGCGACCCCTTCGGATCAACTATGGATGTAGTCTTTTGGCTCAACCGGGGTATGTCGGAGTTGATGTGCGCTGGACTCCTGCGGTCGAGGTGATCGGTGATATTTCATGGTGCCGGAGAGCATATGCCGGAAAAGCGGATGAGGTGTATTGTTCCCATGTATTGGAGCACTACCGGTATCCGGGCAAGGAATGGCGCTCTGGTCCGGAAACTGTTTTAGGAGCGTTGTCGGATATCATGGGAATGCTGAAGCCC
>JAQVLM010000369.1 GCA_028704125.1 Opitutales bacterium | reverse complement strand
GTTGTTGGCATCGGCTGTTGTTGTTGGGGGATACCCCAGGGTGGTGGCTCAGGTGGAATGTGGCAATCCGAATGAATTACGGGGAATGGCGGCCCACATGGTCAAGCAGATGGACAATGGTGTCGTGGTGCTCGGCGCGGAAATGGGCGACAAGGTTTCAGTCGTTGTGCTGTGCTCGGATGCTGCGGTAGCCGGAGGCTGCCATGCCGGAACCCTGCTCAACCGCGTAGTGGGCGTGTTGGGTGGTAAGGGGGGCGGAAAACCCGATTTTGCCATGGGCGGAGCCCGCAATGATGGGCGACTCAAGGATGCTTTGGCGGTTGTTCGGACGGAGTAGGGGTTGAGTCGTCGTCCCTGAACGGGATCAGTGACTGCTGCTCGGGACTGGTGTGCCGGTTCCGATGGTGGGAGCGGATGTAGAGAGCCAGAAAGAGGAGTGCCAGCAGGAAGCTGAGAAAGAGGGTAAACGGCAATACATTCATGGTGTCTGGTAGAGATCAATCAGGTGCGCATCGGGTGTGTTCGGCTTTGGGTAAGTGCGGCATCAACCGCTTTCCAATAGTCTGACGGGTTGTATCCCCTTTCCCTGTAGGATTGAATGGACTCGGATTTGAATGATTTTGCGAGGCGTTGGCCTTTTGAATCGAGAATCAGGGGGCAATGGGCAAAGGAAGGCGGGGTGAGGCTGAGGGCATCATAGATCATGATCTGGCGGCACGTTGAGACCAGGAGATCTGCGCCGCGGACGACTTCGGTAATGCCCATTCGGTGATCGTCGGCCACAACCGCGAGTTCATAGGATGGAGTTCCGTCCTTTCTCCAGACGATGAAATCGCCAAAATCGATGCCGGACGTGTAGGATTTGTGGCCGGCGATGGCGTCTTGAAAATGGATGGTTTGTCCAGCCGGGACGCGGAATCGCCAATTCGTTCCGCCGTCCGGTGAAAACCGGGTAGGAACGGGTCCTATGCGGTAAGGTGAAGGCCGCATGGATGGGAGGATAATCCAATCGCCGCCGGTCGATTGAATGGCGTCGGGATGGTTTTGGATGTCGGAGCGGGAAAGGGGACATGGATAGATCACCCCTTGTTCTGCCATGGTCCGCATAAGGGAAAGGTAGAATGCCGTGGAGGCGCTTTGCCGGTAGGGTGCCGCCGGTCCTCCCAGGTCGGGTCCTTCGTCCCAGCTCAGGCCAAGCCATTGGAGGTCATGGATGATGCCGGCTTCAGATGCCTCGCAACAGCGATCGCGATCGATATCCTCTATGCGCAGGATAAGGGTGCCGCCCATTGCCTTTGCCCGTTGAAATGCGGTCCGGAACGTTGCCGCGTGTCCCATGTGGAGGGAACCACTGGGTGTGGGAGCCAAACGACCGCGGTAGCTCGACTGTGATCCATCCGGAGCGGGAGGATGCGTATTGGCCTTGATTGTCGGGAAAGAATGCATAGGGTGAATCCCGGAGTTAGCATGATGATCTCCAGCAATAAGTCGAGGCTCGACATGACTGGAAATGTGATCAAATATGCACTGGATTCCATTCGAACTCATCATTTAAGCACCACATCATATGGCAAAACCTACCAATCCCACCAAACCTTCAACCGATAGCCGTCAGAGTTCTTTGGACTTGGCCGTTTCTTCGATCAACCGGGAGTATGGTGAAGGCGCTTTGATGCGACTGGGCGATGCGTCCAAAATGAACGTGTCGGTGATTTCGACCGGGTCTGCTGCCATCGATCTCGCACTTGGGGTGGGTGGGCTTCCACGAGGCCGTGTCTCAGAGATTTATGGTCCGGAATCATCGGGTAAGACCACTTTTTGTCTGAGTCTCATCGCTGAGGCGCAGAAGCAGGGAGGGAATGCCGTCTTTATCGATGTGGAGCATGCGCTGGATCCACGCTACGCCAAGATTGTGGGTGTGAATCTGGACAACCTCATGGTGTCCCAGCCGGATAGCGGTGAGGATGCGTTGAATATCACCGAGACCCTCATCAAATCCGGAGCGATCGATGTGATTGTGGTGGACTCCGTTGCCGCACTGGTCTCGAAAACCGAATTGGATGGGCAGATGGGTGATGCCACCGTCGGCTTGCAGGCACGCCTGATGAGTCAGGCCATGCGCCGGTTGACTTCTGTCATCAGCAAAACCCAATGTGTCTGCCTCTTCACCAACCAGATCCGCGAGAAGATCGGGGTGATGTTCGGGAATCCGGAAACGACACCGGGTGGGCGTGCTTTGAAGTTTTTCTCATCGGTGCGCATGGATATCCGGCGGATCGGCGCGATCAAGAAGCCGTCGGGCGAGGTGATCGGGAACCGAACCCGGCTGAAGGTCGTGAAAAACAAGGTCGCCGCACCGTTTACGGAATGCGAGTTTGACATTATGTATAGTGAGGGGATTTCCCGTACCGGTTCGCTCATTGACCTCGGCGTGGAGCAGAAGATTCTCGACAAGAAGGGTGCATGGATCTCCTTCAACGGTGAGCTGATCGGTCAGGGACGCGAAGCCGCCAAGCAATACCTCAACGATAACCCGAAGATTGCCGAGGACCTAACCCGACTCATTATGGAGAAGGTGCGGGTTGAAGTCGGATCGGTTTTGGCGCATGGTGAGCCTTCTGAAGGGAGCGGAGTCGTAATCGACTCCGAATCCTAAGCGCATGAACCCGGAGGCGATCGCATCGTATCCGGTGTTACATAATAAAGAGGATGGATACGATTGTTGCACAATCCACTCCGGTGGGCGTTTCAGCTTTGGCCGTGATTCGGACGAGCGGTTCTCTCAGCGTTGAAATCGCGCATAAGTTGTTTGTAGGGAACGACTTATGCAAGCCTCGGGAGGCGACCAGAGTTCAATACAAAGGCATAAACGGCGATGTGATTGATGACGTGATTCTGATCCGTTTCGAGGCCGGGCACTCGTACACCGGAGAGGATATTCTGGAGATTATGCCGCACGGGAATCCCCTGATCTGCCAGAAGCTGATTGAGGATCTGTGTAGGCGCGGGTGTCGATTGGCCGGGCCGGGTGAGTTTACGCGTCGGGCATACGAGAATGGGCGGATGAGTATTTCGCAGGCTGAGGCTGTGGCGGATTTGATTCATGCCCAGTCGGATCGGGCGATTGAGATGGCCCATCGTCACCTTTCAGGTGAGGCTGGAAGAATGATGGATGGCTTTGTTCTGGAGCTGACGCGGTTGCGGGCAGAGATCGAAGCCTACATTGATTTTCCTGAGGAGGCATTGCCGCCGGAAAGCACGGAGGGGCCTCTGGCCCGATTGAATGGGATCATGGACACGTTGGGATCCTTCCGGAGGGCATCTGCTAACCGGCGTCTTGTTCAGGATGGTGTTAATGCTCTGATTATTGGCGCACCGAATGCGGGAAAGAGCAGTCTGCTGAATGCACTGGTTGGGCATTCCCGGGCTTTGGTCGACGCGGAAGCAGGCACGACACGCGATTACATTGTCGAGCGTCTCTGGATCGGTCCATATCTGGTGAACCTTTTTGACACAGCTGGATTACGCGACGGAGCGGAAACCCGTCTCGAGCAGATGGGAATCGATAAGACCATGGATCTAATGGATCGGTCGGACTTCGTGTTGCTGGTGGTCGACACAGCCGCGCCGGTTCCGGAGTTTCCAAAGGTGGTGATGGAACGGTTGAAACCGGGTCGAACCCTGCTCGTCGAAAACAAGGTGGATTTGGGATCGTCCCAGGCATTGGCGTGGGTGCATCCGGAATGGAGCCATGTCAGGATTTCGGCTACCGAGGGGACTGGGCTGGAAGAGCTACAGGATCGCTGGGTGGCCGACCTTCGCGAGATCATGGGTGATCGCGATTCGGAGGTCTTAATGTTCAATGCGCGTC
>JAQVLM010000368.1 GCA_028704125.1 Opitutales bacterium | reverse complement strand
CCGGAAACGTCACACCGAGCATGGTGCCTTTCTGAAATGGTTATTGGAGACCATCCGGGAAAACGCGGTGGACGCGGTGGTGGTTGCCGGGGATGTGTTTGATACTCCGGCTCCGGGAAATCGATCCCAGGAACTCTACTACCAGTTTGTGGCGAACCTTTCGGCGACGGGATGCCGGCAATTGGTAATCGTTGGGGGAAACCATGATTCCCCTTCTTTTCTCGACGCTCCGTCGACGCTGTTGAAACACCTTAACGTACATGTGGTCGGTCAGGCCCGGAAGAATCCTGAGGATGAGGTGTTTGTTTTGCGTGACCCAACCGGGCAGCCTGCCGCAATTGTATGCGCGGTTCCATTTCTTCGCGATCGGGATGTTCGCGAGTCGGAAGCAGGGGAAGGGCAGGACGACAAGGATTCGGCGCTTTTGAGGGGAATTGCGGAGCATTACCGGGCGGTGGTCCATACAGCCGTCGAGCAAAGCTCGGGAATGGATCGACCGGTGGCGTTGATCGGCACCGGGCATCTGTATTCCGCTGGGGGTTCGCTCCGCGAAGGGGATGGGGTTCGGGATCTTTACATTGGATCGCTTGGCAGGGTTCCTTTGGATTGCTTTCCTGCTGAACTCGACTACGTCGCACTCGGCCATTTGCATGTTCCTCAGAAGGTCGGACCCACCGACAGGGTCCGATACAGCGGTTCTCCGATTTCGTTAGGGTTTGGAGAGGCGGGGCAGACCAAGAGCGTTTGTTTCTTGGAGCTGAATGGCCGATCGGTTGATGTGCGTTTGATCGAAGTGCCGGTTTTTCAGCGGATGGAATCGATACGGGGAGCATGGAATGCGATCCACAGCCGCTTGCTGGAGCTAATTAAACAAGATGAGTCCTTATGGGTGGAAGTCATTCTGGAGGGGAACGAGTCGGTTCCGGATCTGTCCAGACAGGTGCAGGAAACCGTTGCGGATTCCCAGGTTGAGGTGCTTCGCATCAAGCATGAGCGGCATGATGCTGATCCGTGGGATTTGCCCGAAGGGATTGAAGAATTGGAAGATATCCGTCCGGAGGATGTTTTTGTCCGTTGCCTGGATTCCAATGGTTTCGATGGCGAACAACGTGACCGGCTCATGCTCACCTTCAGGCAAGTTCTTTCGGAAATGGCCGTGCAGGATCCCGGCGCCAACGGATGAGAACCCTTATACCCGGACAATCAACGACCCATGCGTATCCTTTCGATCCGACTGAAGAACATCAATTCGATCTATGGTGATTGGACGATCGACCTTCGGCATCCGGATTACCGGCACTACGGGATTTTTGCTATTACCGGTCCAACCGGTTCCGGAAAAACAACCCTGCTGGATGCGGTTTGTCTGGCCTTGTACGGGCGGACGCCACGGATGAAAGTATCGGGCTCGGAAAATGAGGTGATGTCCCGCCAGACCGCTGAGTGTATTGCCGAGGTGGGTTTTTTTGTTAACGGAAACACCTACCGGGCATATTGGCAACAACAACGGGCGCATAAGAAAACTGATGGAAAATTTCAGGATATCTACATGGAGCTGTCCTTGTGTCCTGCCAATAATCCGTTTTTGAAGACTCCACCTATAGCCACTGGCTTATCGGTGGTGCTGAGAAAAATCGTGGAAATCACCGGTATGGAGTTTTCCCAATTCCTGCGCTCGATATTGCTGGCTCAGGGTGGCTTTGCCGCTTTCCTGCAGTCGGAGCGGAAGGAGCGATCCGCAATTCTTGAACAGTTGTCTGGCACTTCCGTGTATTCCGAAATCTCCCAGTGGGTGCATGTGAAGGAGTCGGAGGAATCGAAGCTTCTCAAGGCGCTTGAGATTGAGGCGGGCGGGGTCCGGTTGATGACGGCTGACGAACGCAATGCTTTGAATCGGGAAATTGCGGAGTGTGACCAGGAGGTGAAAAAAGCGGGTGATACGCTTGCCGGAGAGGAAGCCGCCTTGCGCTGGCTGGAAGGGATAGAGAAACTGGAGGCCGAGCTTGTATCGCTTGAAGCGGTCCGGTTGCGTTTGCACGCCGAGGAAACGGAGATCAATCCACTGAAGGACCGGTGTGTCAGAGCGGAGCGCGCCGTGCCCGGCGAAATCCCCTACGCCTTGAGTTTGCAGATCCAGGCCCAACTGGAGGAAGCGATTGCCGCAAAAGCGGTTTTGGACCAGAAGCTTCCAATTGCCCACGAGGCGGTTCAGGCGTGCCTTGGTAAAGTGAATGATGCGATGCTCCGGCATTCAAAATCGCTCGAATCCCGAAAAACCCTGACTGAAGTTTTGATCGACGTGAGGCGATTGGATGTCCGGATTGCGGATGCAAGAGAGCGTGTTGGGGAGGCGCAGCGTGAATCCCGGGAAGCGCATGAAGCACTTGCAAAACTGGAGGCCGGACTGCAGGCGAAGGAAGCCCAAGTGGCCACTCTGCAAAAACAATTGCACGGGATCCGGGAATACCTCGATGCAAACGCAGGGGATGTCGGTTTGCTGGAAAATTTCTCGGGAATCGAGGAGTTGAGCCGTCAGTTGGATGTGCTGAACTCGGATGCTGAAAGGGAAATGTCGATCGTTGGCAAGGCGGAAGGATCGGAGCGGAGTGCGGCGTCCGATGTCGATTCTCTCCAGAAAAAGCGGGAGGAAGCCGGAAAACTGCTCGACGATGTGCGCGCCCGCCGGAGTCAACTTGAGGCGTCTATGCGGCAATTGCCGGGATCATCTGATTTGGAGGGACTCGAGGCCGCACGGGATGAGTTGGCCATGAACGTTCAGGGGAATCTGGGCGAAAGCATTGTGGTGCTCCGGAGACAATTGGTTGAGGGTGAAGCTTGTCCGGTTTGTGGATCGGTTCACCGTGTTTCCGCTGGCGATCTGCCATCCCTGGATGGTTTTGAGGCACGGCAGGCGGGGTTGGCCGTGCGTATGGAAGAACTGAAGCAGCAGATACTGGCTGTCAGGAAAGCGCGCTCCCAAACCGAGGTACTTGAAAAGGAGGAAAACCGGGCCAATGATTTCTTCCGCTCAGCCGATGCTGCTTTGAATCAGGCAAGGGAGACCGTCGCGAGTCTGGCTAAGCTGCGGCTTGAGGCCAAGGAACGGTTGAACGCCGTGAATGCACGGGTCGAAGCGGTGGACCGGCGGCTTCAGTCCCTTCTGGAATCCTGTAAGGTCGATGCGCCGTTTGGTTTGGATGCTTCGATGCTGAAGGAACTGGAGGCTCGCAAGAACCGGTGGATTCAATATCAGGGCCGCATACGGGATCTCGATGCATCATTTGTTGTTGGATCCGGTGAAATCCAGTCCTTGCGTCAGTCCCTGGAGGATGCCCGTTTGCTTGTCGGAGATAAGGGCGCGAAACTGAGCGGGAGGACAAGCGAGCTTGAATTGTTGGTGGCTCAGCGAAGGGAAAAGTTTGGCGATCGGGATCCAGCCGTTGAAGAGTCCCGTGCCGACGCGGAGTTGTCCGCACTTCAGTTAGCTGTGGAGGAGGGCAACCGATTGCATCAAGCCGCAGTCCGGGAACTTGGTCTGCTCACTCAGCGTCAGGCTGATCTCGATCAGAAGATCCGTAAACTGGAGCTGGATCATGCGGAGCAAAAACGGGAGTGGATCAGCCGGATCGAGGCAGCTGGTTTTGGATCCGGACCGGACTGGATGGAGGCCCGCTTGGATCCGGCGATCCGGACTGAAATGGTGGCGAAAATTACTGGATATGACCGGCGTGTTAACGAGCACAAGTCTGCGACGGAGCGGACCGTGAAGCTGTTGGATGAGGAGAAATCCAAGGGATTGACCGGGCGTTCCAAGGATCAGGTATGGGTCGCAATTGACGAGGCCAAAAAGATCCAGCGCGAATGGCTTGAGGCAT
>JAQVLM010000367.1 GCA_028704125.1 Opitutales bacterium | reverse complement strand
CATCCGCCAAATTTTCCCAACGGGAAGGCAAAACCTCCACCCCTCTCCAGCGCATCAAATCGCCAATCTTCTCGTAAGGCACCGCACCCATGAAATGAATGGAGTCCCTCCAGCATTCGGGAATACGTTTGCGAAGATGCTCCGTGTAGGAACGTCCGAATACAGTCGCATTGCGTTCCTGTCCATAGATCTCGAACTGGTATTCCGGGTCCTGCTCCAGAATCCGCACCGCAGCATCGATGAACACATCCACACCCTTGCGCACCTGCACCGACCCAAGGAATCGGATCTTCTTGGGGTCAATTTCCTGCCATGGCTTCGGCCCATCCAAAAACGTGAGATGCAAGGGATAGGGACAATTGCGGATATCCTTCCGCCCCACCCGTTCCTGGAAATAATCCGCCAGAGATTGCGACGGGGAGGTAACCATGTCGGCATGGCGGACACAGTAGTCCTCCATTTCGATATCACACTGCACCTCCGCATAAAACTGGGTTTCCTCGTTAATGGACTCCAGCAGCGACAAGGGAGTGTGGCATTTGACGATGAGCTTCGATCCTGCAAATGCATTGATTACACGCTTGGCACGAATACAGTAAAACCCCTCCGCCCTGTAATCCGGAAACTCCACCACATCCAAATCGTGTTTGGAAGATAGGGCCAAGAGGGTTTGATAAACCCTCCAGGCATAAGCCTGATTGGGCGAGAAGAACCCTCCGCTCATGCCCGGCTCGAGCGGATGCGTCCCGACATACTCAACTCCCTGAGGCAAACCTTCATGCCGACCATCGGGCAAACAATCGCTGAGGAGGAAAACACGGTTTCCGGCCGCTGCCATCGCCTTGCACGCATTGTCGATGTAGGTCCCGATTCCGCCGCCCGTTGCAGGCCCCCATTCTCTGCTCACGTAAACAATATTCATTATCTCCCTGGTAGAAATCTATGCATTCAACACAATCGCCCGAGGGACTCAGGATCGCCCTTCAAGCACCAAACGCCCGCCCGCTTCCAGTCTGACAACAGACTGTCCGGGATTGGCCGAAAAAAGGTCCAGATTCAATGCAGAACCCGAAGTTGCGCAACTGATTTCACACTGCCCGCTAAACGGATGCTTCAGAAAGCGTATGCCCCCCCCCTCGATCAGATGAAGCCTAAGGCTCGCATCCACTCGATCAGAGAGCACCGCAAACCCGCGAGGGGACCCCACGGATTCGATCAAACGCCAGCCTTCGGGCATCCAAAGGCTCGCATCCGGATAGAGCAAACATGCGCCATCCGGCCCTTCCAGATCCAACAACCAGATCTCCTGACCTTTTGCGTCGGGATGAGACGATTGCCGAACCTTGATCCCGACAGTATGCACCGGCCCCTCTCCAACCCTTGCCCAAGGCATCCAGATCGGATCCAAGCGGGATGCAACCGCTGCTGACATGCGCTCCACCCCCTCGACCTGAAGGAACGAAAGCGGAACACCCGGACAGCGTTTTTGCCACTCCTTTTTATTGGCAAGTGCCCACTCCGAACCCATTGCCACAGCGGCAACAATTCCGCGCTTATCCAGCAGGTATTCAACATAGGGCATGAAAAGCTCCGGCTGCAGGAACAAGGGTAGCGCATGAACATCCACCCCCCAAGGCGCATCATCGCCAAGGGGCGCCAGCTCCTTCTTCGCCGCATCCGTCACCACAATGGTAATGCGGTGGCCGGCAGCCCGGATGGCCTCTATCCTGTCTCGAAAACAAGATCGGTAAAGGTCCTGACCCAAAGCCGGCAGGAGGCAAAGAACCCCTCCCCCAACCGGCCCTTCATCCTCACCCACCGCGTCCGGCGAAGCGGCGACTGCGCCATCCATAGGCTGGGTGTCCGTTTCCGGATGGTAGGGACGATCCTGCCAATGGTCCGGCGCGAGGTCATCCGCAATCAGACGCTGCTGGGTTTCAAGCTCCCGGATACTGCCATGCTGGTGACTGAGACTGCTCTGATCATGCACCCGATAGTGGATCAACGCCTCATCGGAAATATTCCGCATGCGGGCTCCCGCCAATGCGCATTTCACCCAATAATGCCAATCTTCCCAAACATACGAGGATCCGATCCCAAAATCCTTGTAGCCACCCACATGCTCCCAAAGCGACTTCCGGAACACCGCAGCCGTGACAATCCGGTTCTCCTTCAAAAGATCATCTGCCGATATCCGCTCAGGAACCCCGTAGTATCGCGACTCAGCACCAAAAGAATGGGCGGCGGCGGAAACCACATCCCAGCCCTCCCGAACCATCAGGAACAAGGCCTTCTCCATATAGGTCGGATCCATTTTGTCATCCGCATCCAGGCAACAGATATAACGCCCACGCGCATGGGAGATTCCGAAATTGCGGTTGTCTCCCACATAGTGCCGCCCCTCCCGCATGAATACGCGGAAACGGTCATTCTCGCACTCCTTGAGAAAACGCAGTTTCTGGATCGTGGCATCGTCCGTGGAACCACCGTCCACTACGATGATTTCAAAATCGCGCCACGTCTGCCGCAGCACCGAAATGATTGCCTCGCCCACATACTTCCCGTAGTTGAAACAGGGAATCACCACACTCAGGGTAACAGCATTCGACTCCATACACCAGGATGATGAGGAGAAGGGATCGCGGTATCAACCCAAATACCGGATCGCATCGTTTCGATTCAAATCCGCATCCAGTATCGAGTAGCTGTTTCGCTCCGGTGAAAAGACGTCTTCACCCATGTTCTCGAGCGCAATCATGACCTGAAACAACAACTGCGGGTCCCGGTCCAATTCTGCTTTCATGCGCCCGCGCAAAAACGGAATGTCCCTGGGATCACAGCGTTTTCCCAAAGCAAAATAGGCGGCCGACAACACAAGAGGATCCAGATCCACTCCATCGGACAGCATATCCCGTATGGACTGCGCCAAAAAACCGAGTTCACGCGCCTCCTCCTCCTCTGCCCCACAAGCCGATCCATCGTCAGGTCGACGCAAGGAAGCAGCATAAGCCCGCTCAAACCGGAGGGCCAACTCCATCAGATCCCGGATCCCGAAGGCAAGCGCATCCAGACTGTTGTTCGCATTATCCATGTAATCGGCAATTATCGGCTGAAAACGATCCCGGGACGGGCCAACCGGGGCACTGCGATATCATTGCCCCGCACCCGACATCATCGCGGCCAATCCCATCAGCCGCTTCTTGGTTTCAAAATACTTCTCGATCTTTTCCTCCTCGGCTGGAAACACCAGTTGAATCCGGGCCGGGCGACCCTGCAGGGGTTGCCCCGGATTGTAACTGTTCACCAAAAAGGCGCGCCCGATCGGGCGGATCCATTCGGTCACCCCGTTCTTCCAACGGATCACCACAGCATCCTGGTCCAGAAACCACTCCCCTTTGACCCCACCAAAACGCTGGGTCTTCGCACCCTTCATCCAACCGAGCCGGATCATCGAATCCTCCCGGCGGTCGGGTCCCACGTACCATTCACCTTTGAAAAAATCCTTCACCTGACTCCGGGTCCGGAATACCAGAAAACTCGCGCGCCCGACATAGTCCTTGTCAAACTCAGCGTACCACGCTTCCGGCAAGTCTTTTTGAGTAACCGCGATCATGCGGCACGAAAAGCCCTTCGCATCTTCGAGAAGCGCCCCAGCCGGAATCGTGGTCTGCTCCACACGGCGCCCCACCCGCTTCAGGATCGTGAAAGAACCGTCACTCCAGTAAATGTACATTTCCGGACCATCCTTCCGCCAGTATCCGAGCACGCGCTCCTGATCCGTCAGCGAAAAAGAATGCGTGCATCCGGCCGTGCGATTCGCATCCACCACCATGAAAAACTTATCGCCACTCAACAGCTCCCCTTCCCAGTAACCCGT
>JAQVLM010000366.1 GCA_028704125.1 Opitutales bacterium | reverse complement strand
CCCATTCCGAACACGTTCGTTAAGCCCCCAACCGCCGATGGTAGTGCGGTAGCATTCCGTGTGAGAGTAGGTTCTTGCCAGTATAATAGGCCGCAGCTTCCCTAAAGGAGGTTGCGGCCTTTTTTTTGCCCCCCAATCTTCGTCCCCGTAACGGGACGCGTGAGCGTTCCGATAAGCAGCTCCGATGATATTCGTAGCGGAAATCGTGAGATTTCCGACTCCCGCGTTGTTGGATTGAAAAAGAAGATTTGCCTCACGCCCAACATCAGTCATCACATACGAGGGAGCCGTTCCAGCTCGGCGGCAATTGCTGCCTTCGGGGTGGTAGCGTTTCCCGCACAAATTTCGAATCTCCTGCTCGAATATCTCCTTGAGAGCGTCGCGGACGCTGCCGCGCAAATGCTCCCGGAGGGATTCGCTCGAATCGATGATTAATCCTTGTCCCGCTTCCAGGTCGTTCCTATCTTCTTTCATGGGTGGTTTCTTTTCTTTATCGGTTTTAGCACTCGCCAGCCTTGCGGCTCGGCAGAGAGCAAACCACTTCAAAAATTTAGCAATCTATCGGACGCTGCCTCCTGTTCGACAATTTCACAGTCATGCTTTTATGCGACAAACAATAAACTTCAAGCTTTCTATCTTAAACGGCGTTGCGCAAAGCCGTAGAACTGCACTATGTTACTCCATAATATGCCTGATAGTGTTTATTCAAATTCTATTTCACGCTATTTTAGGAAGTAGCATAATATCGAGGGAATTCTATAGTCATTTTGGTTACAAATTTCTATGTACAGAAACAATAATCACATCATTAATGGTATTCATTGGATGTGCATTTATACAAATTGTCGGAAAAATAAACTCTAAATTAAACCTTTACGCATTTTACGCATTTTACGCAATTTATTCATTGTTTATATCGACATCGTGGACTCAGTATTTTTATACAAAAGTCTTTTTAACTGCAGGTGGTATAACACTGGGGTTCTATAACCCAATAGACACTATTCAACACGCTTTACATTTTCATCCATTTTCACTGGCGATGTTTCTGATTGTAGTCGCAATTATTCTGTCCTTGATACACTTCACCAGGATTGTGATAACAAAATATTTGCCATTGTCAATATGTGTGGCAATAAACGTTTTTTGTCCCGTATTATTGTTAGTAATATATTGGAATTCGTTTTCATTTTCGCTCGTTCCGATTAATGTGAGCACACCATATGCGCATGAAGCGGGTAACATTTCGACTTATGGAGATTATGCGACTGACGTTTTTCTGAATGAATCCGGGCCACATGTAAGCTTAATATCTTCCGGAATATCTAACAACGACAATACCTTTAATCCAGATGAAACTTTTCCTGTAAATTGGAAAAAAATTATTTCATTAGAGGAATACATAAAGACGACCGAATCATTTGATCACAAGAACTATAATGTGTTGTTAATAGTGGTAGAATCATTGCGATCAGAAATTGTAGAACCAGGTGTAAATCAACCTGTGGTCATGGAAAATCTTGAGGCGATAGCCAAACGGTCTGTCGTGTTCACCAACCATTTTTCAACATCAACTCACTCCAACTACTCGGATCTGGCGCCATTATCATCGCACTGGCCGCTGCGTCAGGCTACAACCCATGTCTATCCGGAAAATCCAACTTACCCCAGGGTCCTGATATATGACATTCTCAAGGAGTTCAAATACCGCACTGCTATCGTGTCCTCACAAAACGAAAACTGGGGCAAGATGATAAACTACCTCGATACCGGGGGGGTTGATGATTTACTTCACAGCGCGAACTATTCTGGAGATACGAGTACACTTCAACACTCGAGATTTTGGATAAACCAAAAATCCGGGAAGGTTGATGACTATCATACCGTGAATCGGGCCATCGATTGGATATCATTGAAAATGGACACACCGTTTTTTATGTACCTTAATCTTCAGAACAGCCATTTTCCATATTCAGTTGGTTCTGGATTTAAAAGAAGATTTGGAAAAGACCGGGATCAATTAGAGCATGAGCCTTCGTTTATTGTTGGATCCGTCGATCAAGTTGAAGAACAGTATGCACAGTATTTGGACAGTCTCGCCTATGTGGACGTCCAAATTGGACGATTATTGTCGTGGTTGGAGGACTCCGAGCTGTTAGAAAAAACTATAGTTTTAGTTACTGGTGATACCGGACAGGGATTTATGGAACATGGTTTTTTTGGGCATGCTAACAAATTATACAATGAACTACTGAAAACCCCATTGATCATTTTTTCTCCCGGATTGGATCCTCGTAGTGACAATCAACTCGCACAACACATTGATATTCCACCGACAGTGTTGGGACTTCTTGGGCTTCCTCCCCATCCCTCCCATCAAGGTATCGATCTATTTAACTGTAGTGTTTCAAATAACAGACCGATATTCTTTGTTGCGCAATCTCCATTGGCGAAAGAATACGCAGTTATTCGGGGCAATTGGAAGCTGGTCTACCAGCCATTTCCAAAAGAATATCGACTTTTCGACCTGTCAAATGATGAGTTTGAACTGAGAAATCGGGCCTCTGAGGAAATTGAAGTGGTGGATCAGCTCTCGTCCATTCTGCATACATGGTGTTCGTTACAGATTTCCTACTATCAAGATGTGTCAATTCACAAGGTATTCTATCCGCCATTGCTCGATTTATCCGTATCTGTCCAGGATAGCGTTCACTTGCCTTGGCGGGGACCAGGGTGAAGAATGCACTTTGCTACCAGGAAATGTTTTCGCCGAAGGCGGGGATGGTGATGTTGTTGAAGCCGCGGTCTTCCAGATACTTCGAATAGGCTTCCGCGGCATCCTGATCCCCGTGAACCAAAGCCGTCTGCGCGATCTGTTTGGGATCCTGACAAGCCAGGAATTGGGCCATTTCCTTGTAGTCGCCATGTCCACTGTAGGAGTCGATCCGGCGGATGTCCGCCCGGACGGTATAGGGGTTTCCATGGATCGAAATGTCTTTTTTGCCGGACAGGATACGGGCTCCCAGCGTCACCGGGGCGCAGTAGCCGACAAACAACACTGTGTTCTTTGGATCGGAGATGGAGTTTGCCAGGTGGTGCTTGATGCGTCCGGCTTCGGCCATGCCCGATGCAGATATGATGATGCAGGGCTCCTTCCTCGTGTTCAGTTTCATGGAGTCCTGCACTTTCTCGATGTAACGCAGGGAATTGAATCCAAAAGGATCCGGATCGGTTTCCATGACTTGTAATACCTCGGAGCTGAAACATTCCGGATGCAAGCGGAACACCTGGGTGGCGTTCACCGAGAGCGGACTGTCGACGAAGACGTCGACAGGCGGGAGTCTTCCGGTTTGTGAGAACTTGTTGAGGGAATAGACGATTTCCTGGGTCCGCCCCACACTGAAAGATGGGATCACCAGTTTCCCGCCCTTTTCCACGCAAGTGTGACGGATCACTTTCAGCAAGTCGTCACCTGCCTGCTCGGGGTCAGCGTGAAGGCGGTCCCCATAGGTGGATTCGGTGATCAGAATATCGCATTGGGGAAATGGCTCGGGTTCTTTGATGACATGGGGATGCGGGCGCCCAATATCTCCGGTGTAGGCGATCCGAACGGATGACCCCCCTTCCTTGATCTGGAGGTTCACAACCCCTCCGCCCAGCATGTGGCCGGTATGGGTGAACTTGATGGTGATCTCAGGGTCGATGTAGAACTTGCGATTGTAGGGAACCCCGATGAATGCCTGCATACAGGCGACCGCATCGGTCCGCCGGTAGAGTGGCTCGACCGGTGGCAATCCTTGACGTGATCGCTTCTTGTTGAAGAAACGCACGTCCTGCTCCTGAATGTGGGCCGAGTCGGCGAGCATCACCGCGCAGA
>JAQVLM010000365.1 GCA_028704125.1 Opitutales bacterium | reverse complement strand
AGTCCTGGAACCACTTTCCGAGAAGCTCATGTTCCTGTGAAGGGTGCTGAAACACCGCACCCGGTGTCGAAAAAGAGTTCACCATCGCTTGCGCCAATTGGGCATTCTCACGGGTCTCCGCCTGCTGCACCTGCCCTTGCAACTGGGCCAGCATCACGTTTTTGAGTCGGGTGGCATCGTCATCATCAAAGCCCTCTCGCGTCAGTTGGGACAGGTCACGCGCCATACTCTGAAGGGTTTCCATTGTCAGGCTGGGCTGAGTCATCAGGGTCATTTGATTCAGACGGAATAGCCCCGGTTCTTCCTGTAGACCGGGAATCGCCTGCAGATAGGGCGAGGAACCACCCGCCACCTGAATGTTGCAATGGATGGCAAAAAAGGCGGTCGCAAAGAAGTTGAGTGTGTTCTCCCGAACATTCTCAGCCGTCAACGGACCATTGGGCATCGGAACCAGGTTGGCGAGCTGAACGAACATGTGTTCGGCATCCGGCGTGTCAGTAAGATGCACCGAAGTCGAGGAAGGCGGCTGGATCGTATCCTGCGGGGCAGGCAACGGATCCGGGTTGGCTTCAAGTCCTGCGAAATGGGCCTTCACCCGCGCCTCAAAATCATCGGCGCTGAGCGCGCCCGCGCCGATCAAAATCATCCGGTCAGCGGTATACCACTTGCGGTAGAAGCCCTCAAAATCCTCTTTTTGGAGGGACTTCACGCTTTCCTCGGTGCCAATAGGAGAGCGCTTCGCAAATCGCCCCTCGCCCAGAAGGAAACCGAGGTTCGATAAAAACGCCCGGTAGTGGGTGGAATTCCGGCTGCGCATCTCCTCAAGGATGACCCCTCGTTCCTTCTCAATTTCGGCATCATCGTATCCCTGCCCATGTGCCTGATCCTCCAGAAACCGGAATGCGTCGTCGACAAGCGCCGTCTCAAGGTGCGGCAATTCCACCGTATACACCGTCTGCAGGAATCCCGTGTAAGCATTGAAGTGCTGCCCAAAAGCCAAGCCATGCCGCTGGAACGTTTCAATCGCCTGACCGGCCTCCGGAAAATGTTTGGTTCCGTTGAAAGCCATGTGCTCGAGGAAGTGCGCGATTCCCAGCTCATGATCTTCTTCCATGAAGGAACCCACCTCCACAAGCAGGCGCAAGCTGAGTTGATTCTCCGGATGGGCATTCGGCAGATACGCCCAACGCAGGCCATTTTCCAATGTCCCGTAGACAACTGCCGGATCCCCCTCAATCCCATCCAGCTTCGGAGGCCATGGATTGGCCGATAGCGGTATCGCCGCGCCAACCAAGGCGAACAGCAATGCGTGAATGAATGAATTCCGTAGAATTCGGTGTCGGAGTGTGTGTCTTTTCATGGGATTCTTTTACGTGTGAAAATCTTTTCTTTCTTCACTCCTTTGCGGCTTCGCGGCTTGAGTGCAGACGCTGCATGCAGCGTCAAACGGGCGTGAATTTCTCTTGGCTCATGGCAAACCAAACCCAAGGGGAGTGGATACCTCATAGATTCGGCAGAGAAGAGGATTCTCACGCCAAGCCGCAAAGACGCCAAGTTTTCATTCGCTGATACCATTGGCTACCCTTCTGATTCCATCCTTCATCAGCGCTGCTCCAAAATTGAGGACATAGCCCAGTCTATAGCCCTTGAGTCTCAGGTAAGTGTATAGTTGTTTCATGTGCACCTTGTTGAGTTCTTCGACCGATTTGAGTTCGACGATAATCCGTTCTTCAACAACAAGATCCGCTCTAAACCCTTCATCAAAACGCACTCCATCGAAAACAATCGGGACAGGAACCTGGCGATGAACCGACAACCCACGACGTTCCAACTCCCGGGCCAAAACTACCTCGTATACGGATTCGAGTAGCCCGGGGCCCAATGCGGAATGCAGTTTTACGGCTGCATCGACAATCTCCTTACCCATCCGGTTCGTCACTGCGTCGCTCTCTTCTTGCTCATTCTTCATGGGATTCTTTTACGTGTGAAAATCTTTTCTTTCTTCACTCCTTTGCGGCTTCGCGGCTTGAGTGCAGACGCTGCATGCAGCGTCAAACGGGCGTGCGTTTCTCTTGGTTCATGGCGAACCCCAACACAACGGGTGTTGATACCTCATAGATTCGGCAGAGAAGAGGATTCTCACGCCAAGCCGCAAAGACGCCAAGTTTTCATTCGCTGATACCATTGGCTACCCTTCTGATTCCATCCTTCATCAGCGCCGCTCCAAAATTGAGGACATAGCCCAGTCTATAGCCCTTGAGTCTCAGGTAAGTGTATAGTTGTTTCATCTGCACCTTGTTGAGTCTGAGCTTTTCCATAGCTATTGAGATAGTTGTTTGATCGATTGATTTCAAGAAGTGATCTATTCGAAAACGAAACATACCCAGGCTCCATAAACAAATAGCACCGCTCCCATTACCAACAGGGAAAAGACTGCCACATATGTGTGTGAACGGCGCTTCATTTGCACGTCGACGCCAAGCCACCCGGACAATAACCACATGGCAACTCCAGCCTTGGCCAATGTGTCGCCGAAGAACACCCGATTCATCTCTCCCGAATAGTACTTCATGCCCACAATGGACACATAACCTGATAACATGATCGTTATGCCAACGAATACGATGCGAAGGAGTAACTTGTTTTTCATGAGGTTACGTCCGGTTTGTTGGATTCGGATTCATACCAGGTCGCGGTTGAGGATGGCGCGGTGTTGGAGGTGGAAACTGAAGCTCCATGAGACGGCTGCGACCACCAGGCATAGGCTCAGGTAGAGAATCATCTCCGGCTGTTGCCATGAGGGTGTGGAGAACAGGTTAAGTTGAGGATGGTTGGCGAGCATGTTTGCCGAACCGACTGTCGTGATCACCAGGATGGGGAGGGCCAACCAGCTACCCATCCAGCGGTGGATATTCAAGGCCCGGCGGAAGTTGCCCTGGAGGTGCAATGCGGGAAAATGCCCATAGCGTAAAACCCGCAACTGCCCCGACAATGCAAAAAAGAACGCATACCATAGGAATGATCTTCCCAACCATTCCGGCCATGGAACCTGGATCAAGTTGCTGTGGTCCATTCCGATACCAATGAGCGTAAGCGATATAGCGACCACCAGACTCTGGACTCCCCAGGTGCGGGCACGCTGGGAAACACTGGATCTGGCCCATTCCCGTCGTGACAGGCCCAAGAGCGAAGGAAACGACGACTCCAAGGGCTTCCGGAATAGAGACGACTGTTGTGACATGGAGATAAAGAAGACAGTCAACAGACTTGAAAACACCATGTTTTCTGCCCGGAACACGTCCTGAGAGGATGCGGCGGACAATACCATAACCGCCACCACAACAATGATGACGACGGACTGCTGGAATAGCATCGTTAATATCAAAGATGCGCTGTGGCGTTTCCCTTGGGAACTGAGTAACATCTGAGATCGGAGCATGCTCAGCCGGATCCTGTTAAAAAAGGTTGAGGACTTGGTTTGAGCGGAAGCTGCCGTGAGGGTCGAACCGGAAGAGGTCTGACATGAGGATCGTTGAAGGGAATAGGGGATTACCGGTGACAGCACCAATATGAGAGCCGATTGGAGCATACAGAACAGAACTGTCTCGCTTCCAAGTAAATTGAGAAACCAGACAGCCAAAATGTATCCAATGAAAACGAACGATATGTTCAGCAGCCTTGACTTCAATGGACGCGTCCAAAGCGGAAGGGTAATTGCCAGAGCCAGCCCCCAACCCACAACCATCCCCAGAGTGAGGGGGAGCAGAACGCCCGTGAACACTGACATTCCACTGTGAATCCCTCCATCGGAAAACGCCGCAAGTAGACTCATACCACCCAGCACCAACAAGGAATCAGCGATGAAAACAATCCCTGATTTGAGTTTC
>JAQVLM010000364.1 GCA_028704125.1 Opitutales bacterium | reverse complement strand
AACGGAGCAGAGCCTCTGTCCATGCACCATCCCGGCTGGCACTGATCAAGCCCCATATCCGTTCTTTCCGGATATAGCGCCGGCGCACCTCCGGTATCACAAACAAGCGATTGTGCCAGAAGATATAAACCCCAGGTCCATTCAGCCGGAGCAGGGTCTCCGGATCCGCACGGAAACGCAGCGTTGCCATCCACAGCCGCATGATCAGAACAAAGGGGAACAATACCCAATAGTGATAGGTTGCTTTCCTGACGGCTTTCTTCGGCTTGCTCTTCTGCTGATCCATGACCAAGCAACCCTGTCAGGATTTTAGGGATTGCACAACACAGATCAATCAACCGAAGTCTCAAGCGACGCCGGTTGAGCACGTCCGCTTTCCGGGGCGGCAGTCTCCCCCGCTGGCGTCCCGCCGGATGCTGCAGGGTCGGACCCCGCCTTATCCTCGGCGAGCTTGATGAGTTCTTCTTCGGGCACCTTGGATACCTTGAGGGTGAAAACCCGTTCTTCGCCGTCCCGCAGCACCTTGACTTGCACAAACTGACCAACTCTTGCAAAAAACCGCGCGTTGCGCACATCGCTCGGATTTCGTATCTCGAAGTCGCCGATTGCCAATAACCGATCTCCTTGCAACAAACCCACCTCCTCGGCGGGACCATTGCGGATCACCTCATCCACCACCACTCTGGAGCCACGGACCGCTTCAGTTGTCTCACGCCCCTCGATGCCAAACCAGCTGTAAATCACCTCTCCCGCAAACATCAGATCGTCCCGAATGCGGAACAACGCGCGCGCGGGAAGCACATAAGATGAAGGAATATCCAACAAAGTCATGACATTCATGCCAACCAAACGGCCATTCAAATCAAGGATCGGAGCCCCTCCCTCACCCAGTCCGAAAAAGATGTTGGTGCGGAGATGGGTGGTCTGAAAAGCCCGCTGATAAACACTGCTCTCATATCCGGTGACCATCCCGAGAGAAGGAGTTGGATCAAATTCAAGCGGGAGAGAAATCCCCACCAACATTGTGCCAATCGGAGGCAATTCGGTCGTGTTATCGAGCCTCAGGAAAGAAAAATCCTCCGGAATCAAATCCGCCTTGAGCAAAGCCACGTTGCTTCGGCGGTCCTCTCCGAGGAGCATCGCGGGATAGGCCACGCGATCATGCTCGATCCAGATCTGGGTGGCATCAAAAACCACACTTCGGGTCGTGAGAATATGGCCCAATCGGCTCACAAAAAAACCGGTAGCAACGCGAATCCCCTGCTTTTTCTCCTCGGTTCCTTCATCTTGCCGCTCATAAAAGGCATTGATCCGCACCACTGCGGAGTCGTTTTCATTGTAGATCTCGATCAGCCGGTTCTGAAGGCTCATGAATTCGCTCTGAGCAGACAACCCGACCGGGCACAAAGGCAACAAAACAAAAGCAAGGCCAAACCATGTCAAACCAAGTTTGAGCAGACCGATTCGCACCGTAGTATCCTGGTCCGCGCGGGCTCGCATCAGTAAGATAGACTGACCGGCAGCACAGCCGAATCGCGGGGCAAAGCCTTCACCAGATCATGGACATAGATCCGGTTCGCATTGCGCTCAAATCCCGAATCCGCAACTCCCTGATTGTTCATCAAGCGCCTTCCGGAAGGATCCACCGCATATGAGTCCACCACGAAATCCACGCTCGCAGACGCACGTTTGCGACTTTCCAGCTCGCGGGTATTACGTTCGATCGTGGCAAAATCAACAACTGGCACCTCGGCCGAGGCAGCCATAACGGGAAGAGTGCTCTCTCCAAGGTCCGGTTTAACATCCGAACTCGCATAGTAGGAGTGAACTCCAAAATACGCCGGCACCCCGCACATCGCGAGCGCCGCAGCCACGCCAACCTGCTGCATCCATTTGTGCGCCCAAAGACTACGGAAGAAACCATCCGGCTTCTTGGCAAGCGCTTCCAGCGACTTGCGCCGCAGTCCCGTGTCAAACTCGTTCCAAAACCCGGAGTCCGGCTTTTCGTGCCGCTTCAGCTTCAGCAAATCTTCAAGTTCGATCTTCGGTCTTTGATCCATACGTTTCGCTTCAGTCGACTAAATCTTTGAGATACACCTTCAATTGCTGTTTGGCATAATGAAGACGAGACCGCACCGTCCCGACAGAACACTTAAGAATCGCAGAAATCTCCTCATGACTCATTCCCTCGATCTCAAACAGAACGACTACACTCCTATGCTTTAATGACAGCTTCATGAGCGCTTCGTTCAATCTTTCCTGCAACTCCTTGAGAAGGGTGCCTTTTTCGGTCTTCACCTTCGATGCCACGGCATCGAAGACATCGGACTGGGACATCTCATTCTCAATATTGTCGAAACTGAAAAAATGACGGTTGCGGTGACGCTTCAGGTGGCTGAGCGTGTTATTGATCGCGATCCGGTAAAGCCAGGTGTAGAATGAGCTTTTGCCTTTGAAGCTGTTGATCGACTGGAAGGCCTTGATAAAGGCCTCCTGCGCCAGATCCATTGCGTCCTCACGGTTTGAAGTGAGGTTATAGACCACCGAATACAACCGTTCGCGGTAGCGGTGAACCAAAATATCAAAGGCTGCCACATCCCCCGCCTGCACACGCTCTACAATAAGCATGTCAGCATCCCGGCGGGACCCTGCTTCCACATCAGCCGCATAGCCTGAGGCAATGGTTTTTGTTGGGGGCATTTTTCGTTTGAATTAGTCTATAGCATGTCCGAAAGGACACACGGTTCAAGTCAAAAAGAGAATCTGCTCCCTCACGAAGAGAACGAGGTCCATAAGCCTCGGCACCGACTCGTAATCAGCAAAGGGCTTCAGCGCCTGCTCCGCAAGATCCAATTGGCGCTCGAAATGCACCATCACTTTATCGCGCACTCCATAGCTGAGCATGCCCTCCTTGATCGAACGCAGCACCGCGTCATCCACCCGCTGGAGCGAATCAAGCAGGCGTGCACGGCCCGAAGCGTCCATTGCGTCATACAGCAACAGCAACGGCAAGGTGTATTTCCCTTTCATCAGATCGGTGTGCAGCGTCTTCCCATAGACCTGCTCCGTGCCAAAGAAATCCACCATATCATCATAGATTTGGTAAGCATTACCCAGATGCAGCCCGAATTGCCCTGCCGCCCCGGCATAGTCATCGGCATACCCGCCGGCGGTAGCACCCAGGAAACAGGACAAGCGAAAGAGCTCAGCCGTCTTCAGCTCGATCGCCCGATAGTATTTATCCAATCCCAGATGAATGTCGTTCTTCTCAAAGGTCTGGTGGATCTCGCCAGCCACTACCTTGCGCGAACTCGCCGCCACCTGACGACAGATTTCGGTCGATGAGAACTCTGCCGCCAGCACCAAAGCGTGCGCAAACACCGCATCCCCCAGCAAAACCGCAACCGATGGCCCGTAGACCTCCTTCACGGAAGGGCGGCCATGGCGTATCGCGGCATCATCCAGGATATCATCATGAACGAGAGTGGCCATGTGGACGAGCTCAATGACCGTCCCCATCCTTACCATTTCGGGATCAGGGGATGCGCCTTCACGGTAACCCGCGAAATGGACCAGCACCGGACGAATCCGCTTTCCCCCTTTTTCCATACAGTAGCGCGCCATGTCCCGGATCTCGGGCTCAAAAGCGTCCACCTGCTGCATCAGGTTTTCCTGAACCGCACGTATGTAGCTCTCAGCACGAGCCTGAATCGGGGCGAATCCTTTAACCGCCCCATCCTTCAACGCAGGTTCTTGCTTACTGATCATTGCCGGAACATAAAGCATCCGCCTTCCAATGCAAGACCGGGATGCGGGTCTACCAGCCGATTTCAAGCCACCCGGGAAAATCCCCCGGCAGGCTTGCAATCTCGCTTTCGCGGACTACAGCGTTTGGGGAATCACACCATGCGT
>JAQVLM010000363.1 GCA_028704125.1 Opitutales bacterium | reverse complement strand
GCAGGATCCAAAGAACCCGAACCGCGATTTGTACCGGACATGGGCCGGGCAGGAATTCTTGACCGTGACGTCGGGTAACGTTTGCGATTATGACCGGGTGTGAAATCGATTTCCGGGAAGCGGTTTTCCAGCATGGTGAAAGAAGCGATGTGCACCAGCCGTTCCTCGCGCTCGACCTCACGGCCCTTGCGGGCGTGTTTGTAAAGGGGGACTCCGGCGACTTTCTTGGCCGAAAACATCGGTGGTTTCTGGTATTGGTCGCCGAGAAAGGTCCGCATGGCTTCAAGGATCTTCGATTCTTCAATCGACTCCGGAATGGTGTCGCTGATGACTTCCCCATCGATGTCGTACGAGTCGGTGACGAGTCCGAAGCGCATGGTTCCTTCATAGGATTTGTCCATGCTCATGAGGAATTGGGACGCTTTGGTTCCCTTGCCGACGAGAATAATCATGAGCCCGGTGGCGTTTGGATCGAGTGTCCCGGCGTGCCCGACCCGTTTCATCCTGAGGATGCGGCGGACGCGGTCGACCACGTCATGGGAGGTGATTCCGGCAGGTTTGTCGATGAGCAGGATGCCGTCCAGTTCAAGTGTCTGAGAAGAATACATGCGTTAAGGTGAATGTGAATCTATGCGGAAACAGTTTTTTCCAGAAGGCGCAGCAGTTCGGCTTTGAACCCGGGCAGTGGAAGACGGCATTCGAAACCGGCGGCGCAGGCGTGCCCGCCTCCGCCAAACGCGGCGGCCACCTGATCGACCCGAACAGAAGGGCGTTTGGAACGGAGGCTTCCCTTGAAGGAGCCATCGGCTTGTTCCTCGATGAGGGCGGCGACCTTTACAGAATCGATGCTTCTGGGAAAGTCGACGAATCCCTCGGCCTGCGAACGGTCGGTGCCGGTTTCTCCAAACATCGAGTGCCGGATGAACCCGATACAAACCCGGTTGTCGTGATGAAACTCGAGTGACTCCAGAAAAAGGGTGAGCAGGCGTAGGCGTCCGATGCTTTCTTTTTCAAAGAGCTCATGGGCGGCTTCAGCGGGATTGGCTCCACTGTCGAGCAATTGGGAACAGAGGCTGAAAACCCGGTGGGAGGTCGCGGGATAGCGGAAGTGTCCGGTATCGGTGGCGATGCCCACATAGAGGGCTTGGGCGGTGATGGCGTCCATGTGGACGCCGCAATCGATGAATATGCCGGCGAGAATCTCGGCGGTAGCGGCCGATTCGGTGTCGATCCAGTTTTGCTTTCCGAATCCCGGATTCGAGATGTGGTGATCGACCGCGAGGATGATTTTTCCCCGCAACGGAGCAGCGGAGGCTCCAATACGGTCCAGCGTCGAACAGTCCACGGTGACGGTTTCCGCGGCTACCGGCAGATCCGGACTGTCGGGTTGATAGAACGGGGTGTCGCCGATAAAGGCCCCGAGGTTGTATGGCACAGCATGGGCATTGATGGCGAAGGCATCCACTCCCATGTTCCTGAGGACGCGAACCAAGGCCACCTGTGAGCCGATACAGTCGCCATCGGGCCGGAGGTGCCCCCATACCGCTACGGTTTTACCCTGAAGTCCGGCGACCAGGGTCGGGAAATGCGGGGAGAACTCCGGATAGTAAACTTCCTCACTCACGGCTATCGTTCCTTTCGGAATCTTCGTCCAGGCTTTCCATCAGTTCAACGATCGAACTGCCCCGTTGGAGGGACGTGTCGTGGTGGTAGGTGAAGTTGGGCATATATTTGAGGGTGATACGGTTGCCCAGCAGGAAGCGCAGACGGCCTTTGACTTTTCGGAAAAGCCGTGCGGCCTCCTGGGCTTTGGACTCATCCCCGATCACCGAGTAGAACACCCTTGCCGTGCGCAAATCGGGAGCCACATCCACTTCCGTAAGGGTGATCCCTACGGATTCGATCTGAAACTCAGTATGGAGGATGTCGCTCAGTTCGCGGTGAACGAGCGAGTTTACTCTGACCATTCGATTTGCCATGACTTGAGAATAGGGAGCGGGTGTGCGGGGGTCAACCTCCGGAATTTCCGACCGCTTTGCCAGTGGGACGGATCGTCTTCCGGGGGTGGACCGGCCATCCGGTCACTTTCGCGTTAGAGTGCGGGTTTGCGTTTTTCAATGTCAAAGCACTCGATCTGATCGCCCTCACGGTAATCGTCGAAGTTGGCGATGCGGATACCGCATTCAAATCCCGTGCGCACCTCGGTTACATCTTCCTTGAAACGCTTGAGCGTATCGATGCGGGCTTCCGCGATGATTTCGCCCTTGCGGCGGAGCCTTGCGGGCTTGTCGCGGTTGATCTTGCCTTCGGTGATCATGCAACCGGCAACGGTTCCCTTGCCAACCGAGAACACCTGACGGATTTCCGCGAAACCGATGTGGATCTCATGGAGTTCGGGTTCGAGCAAGTCTGCCATGAGGTCTTTAACGGTGTCGATCAGTTCGTAAATGATATTGCCCTGGTAGAGGTTGACGCCGTGGTGTTTCGCCAGTCCGCGAACCCCGTTTTCGGTGCCAATGTTGAAACAGATGATGGTCGCCTTGGATGTGGCGGCACGGTCAACGTCGTTCTTCGATACAGGTCCGACATCGGCATCAATGATCTCGAGTGTAACCCTTTCGCTTTTGATCTCTTCGAGGCTGCCTCGAATCGCTTCAACGGAACCATGCACGTCTGCCTTGAGGATGCAACGGAGGACCTTCTTCTGGTTGCTCTCAATGGCTTGGAAGAGATCTTCGATCGACGTTTTGCGTGTGGGAATAGCCTCTGCGTCAGCGATTTCCTTCTTGCGGGACTCCTCAAGGTTATCTTCGGCGATACGCTTCGCTTCTTTGTCATTCTTGACCCGCTCAAAGCCCATTCCGGAATCGGGAACATCCGACCATCCAATCACCTTCACGGGAGTGGAGGGCGGGGCGGCTTTCACCGGCCTACCGTTTTCGTCCAGCATCGAGCGGACTTTACAGTGAATGGAGTCGCAGACGAGCGAGTCGCCGGTCTTGAGGGTTCCCCGTTCGACGATGACGGTGGCCGTAGGTCCGCGGCCTTGTTCCATCTGGGATTCTATGATGACCCCCTGTGCTTCCGCGTCCGGATTAGCCTTGAGCTCCATGACTTCGGCCTGCAGCAGGATCATTTCCATGAGCTGGTCGATGTTGTCGCCCTTGAGTGCCGAAACCGGGACTGCGATGGTTTCTCCGCCCCAGTCTTCTGAGGTGATCCCGCGGTCCTGCATCTGTTTCTTGACGCGGTCGATATTGGCACCTTTGGAATCGATCTTGTTGATCGCAACCATGATCGACACCTGCGAGCGTTTTGCGAACTTGAGGGCCTCGTCGGTTTGCGGCATGAATCCATCGTCCGCTGCCACCACGAGGATGGCGATGTCCGTAACTTCAGCGCCGCGTTCACGCATCTTGGAGAAGGCGGCGTGGCCGGGTGTGTCGAGGAAGGTGATCAGGCGATCCTTGTAGGAAATCTGGTAGGCGCCGATGTGTTGGGTGATTCCCCCGAATTCACCCGATACCACATTTGCCTTGCGGATGGTATCGAGAAGGGTGGTCTTGCCATGGTCGACGTGCCCGAGGATACAAACCACGGGAGGTCTTTCTTTCAGTGTGGCAGGATCATCATCCGTGATCTTTTTCTCGCGGGAAAGGGTCTGGGTTTCCTTTGTGACGGTTCCTTCTCCGCGGTGTTTGACATCCAGGACAAAGTCGTGTTGATCGGCGATCTTGGCGGCGACCTCTTCATCAATCGTGTGATTCATGGAGGCGAAGATCCCCATTTCCATGAATGCTGGCAAGACATACGGTTTAAGATATTCCAGGTCATGAACATGGATAAGCACCGCCGCAATAATATACTTTCGATATCTATCCAGAATATTGCGGTTCAAATAAAATCTCTCCTCCAAGAGTTTA
>JAQVLM010000362.1 GCA_028704125.1 Opitutales bacterium | reverse complement strand
CCACGCCGACCTCACCATCGTTATGGATGAAGACGGAGAGGAACGCATTTCATAATTCAGCAAGGGGAAATCAGCGGAGTACCTCGATGGGATGGTCGATACCATCATTGACCTGAAGAAGGATCACTACGTCTCTTTTAATCACAGCCACAAGGCATTTATGCAGGGCAAATTCTCGGAAATGCCCAAGATACTCGAAGAACAGTTGCAAGCCCATACGAGTGCCCTGCTTGATAATCCGATGGTTCAGGCAATGATGGCCCAACAGCAACAGGAAGCCGCGAAAACCAAAATCGAGGTCAAAAAGGGAGATGCGTCGGAAATCGCCGGTTACAAATACGAAAGCCACAAGGTTCTGGCCAACGGAAAACCAGCTGGCGAAAAATGGGTTTCCAAACAGCTCGCCAACGACATCTCGAAGGAATTCGATTTCGACCGTTTCCGTAAGACCCTGAATGCCATGGATCTCGCAATCAACAGCATGATTCCTCAAACACCGCAGGAAAAAGCCGAACAGGACATCAGCAACCTGGGTTTTGTTGTATACTCTGCCGAAGTCGCCTTCATGGGAATCGGTCCGCTTGAAGTCACCGAAAAGCTGGTGTCCGTTTCCAAGGACAAAATTGATGCTTCCGTCTTTTCAGCTCCTCAAGGCTACAATGAGCTGCCCCTCGCCGAGTTCATTCAGCTCGGAGACGAGGAAGACGAGGAGGATTGGGAAGACGGCGACAATGAAGGAGACTGGGAAGACGACAGTTGGGAAGAAGAGTAGGAAACATAACCGCCCGGTTCGAAACAGGCCCGCATGGAACCGGGCAAGCATTCGATCCCTTGCAATCCGTGGCAATCGGTCAAGAGGATACGGATTGATATTCGAGCGCCAGTTGCAGCAAGCCTTGGGCAATCCCATTGCACCCAACCAGCTTTTCCTTCGTCTCCATGCGAATGACGGTTTCAGCCGCCATCACAACCCACTGCGGCGCATCCCCCACATACCAGTGATACCATGGCTCATGTAAGGACCCACAGCCCGTCCGACCGGCCAACAAGGGAAGCAAACCATCACACCATAGAGTCGCGTGGCGGCTCTCACCTAAAAGCCCATCGAAGAAACCTTCCCTGAAATGGCACGACAACCCTGCCAGTCCTGTATCCCGCCGATACCCCTTCGTATCGCGCACACCGGCCGGCTTGCACTTCCATAGATCCCGGCACGCCCCATAGAATGCCTCTGGCCAGTGCTGATGACGGTGAACCCACCGGGCATAGGATTCAAGCCTTCGGAGAGGATGGTTATTCGGGCGAACCCCAGTCAGAACCCATCCGGATTTCGCATCGGAAAACACCGTTTCCGGATCGATCGATCCACTTTCCCATACCTCCAATGGATACCGCAGCGCAACCTCATGCATCGGAGCCCGGTTTCGGCGGAACCCCATTACCTCCAACATCACTTGATGGCATGCCGCATCCCATGGAAGCTTCTCCAAACGACGAACAGCATACCCGACCTTCTGACGCCAACGCACAAGCCCCTTCGTACGCAGCACCTCCACACGGTCCGCTCCTTTTGTGCCGGAGAGGAAATCCCTTATCCACGGATGTTCCCTCCAGTCAGGATTCCCCTCAACCTTAACTGCATTGCGCATCAACACCGCTTCCACATCCTCATCCAGATGCGGCAATAACACGAGCAACGGCAAACCACCTGCACCCGAGACGCGACCGGATGAGGCTCCGGATGGCGCAAATAGCGTAACATGCAACACAACCCGCCCATATGCGGGGTCCGACGAGTGACCATGTCGGTTCCAATCCTCCGGATAAAGGTGCAATTCAACATCACCTTTCAAGGGCATTCCATTCAACCTGAGCTCGGCATCCTTGAAATCCGGCCCTTCCAGATGGTTCCATGATCCCGGATGCACTACTTCCAATGCCTCTCCGGAATCCACTATCAGATTCCGATGGTCAAAGTCCTGATGCAGCCAAACCTGCTGAATCACCCGCTCCGAAACCGTAAAGCTTCCATACAAGCCCTCCAATTCGGCAACACCTAGTCCCGATCCACTTTCCCGTGTATCTAAATGAAATGAGGAAGGGGACTTTGCTCTCATTTTTCCGCTTTGTTGTCTGGAATTGGAGGCTCTCCTCCCTGAATCACATCCTCGAGGGTCAACCCGGTATGAATCCGAATCCCCCGGATCAACACCCACAAAGCTACCATCATCACCACCATGGAAGGAACGACTATCACGACATAGCTCCAAGCATACATTGAGGCAAGCTCCTGATTGTATCCTGCAGCATCAATTGCTGGATGAGTGCGCACCACGACCCTTGCCAGTACAAAGTTGAGAACCGCACTCAGAAAAAAGGAAGCCCCAAGATAGTAAGTCGCATGCGCCAATGTCTTATCGAATTCCGCCTTGGACCCCTTGAGCTTGAGATGATCCTCCACCTTATCCACCTGTATCACCTGAGGATTGTAAATCAACGTCCGGACCAACGGATACCGCGTCTTCATTGAATAGAGGACAGCTGCACCCAATACCGCCGGAACCGCCGCCTCCTTGAGTGCCAACCAAATCGGCGGAAGCCGCAGAACACCCACAACTCCCGTTAGGAGAATACTCACTAAACCCACAATCGAAAACAGGTTGACCCGGTGATTAACAATTCGGTCCCGGATACCATACCCGAGCGGAAATGCCAAAGCAAGTATCAGCACATAGGTAGGCGACCATCCAAACCAATCATCTCCCTTGCGCAACAACACGATCGGCAACAGGATATTGAACAACAGATTCGGAAGCAACGGTTCCCTACGCTGCGGCTGGGGTTGATTCGATTTTTCGGGCATTCTCCTTACCTAAACCATGAACCTTTGAACCCATCAATCCATTTTTCGCCCTCACTTCTCGCGAGAGCCATGATGATAACGCCTGACATCCAATAGTCCAACCGGTTGATGCGAAAGCACGTCTCCTACTCACTCGAAGAGATTCACCTTGAGGTCACGGACCACCTGCAATTCACCCCAATCCGCGCCTTTCATCGACGCAAAGCGGGCTTTCCTGCTCTCGGGGAATGATTCCCGGTGTTCATCATATAGCCCCTTCAGGAAGAGCTTGGATCCGATTGCCATCCCATCGCTGAAGTAGCGAACCCTCCGGCGCAGCAACTCCGACATCTCCACCTTTCCACCGCTGCGGATCACTACATCCAGCTTCTCCAGGGGGATCACGCCACGGTCCTTGTCCAGTTCGCCCTTCGGCTTGGCGCCTTTCCCAAAGAGACACAGACGATACGCCGCAATTGCTTCGGGAAAGGCACGTCCACCGTAGATCAAGCGGTAGCCCGCCGTGGCCGAGGCCTTGCCCCCCATCGCAGCGGCATAGCTGCAGAAACGGTATTCCGCCGGATCATCCACCTGCTCAGCGCGCACCGCATTGAGGTCGATGTAAGCCGCAACGGTCGCCATTGCCTGCAGCGATGGCTCAACCACCAGGCTCTTGAAGCGCTCCATCCACAAGGTGCCACGGTTCCCATTCTGGTGGTTGTACCAGATCGTGAAACGCTGCTTGAGCTCACGCATGAACACCGACACATCCCCCATCCGCGCCAGCAAAGCATCCCGCGCATGCTGCGCGATCTCATCATTCCGTTCCAGCATCTTCTCCAGCCCATCCGGCGTTATCGAATAAGGAGAAATACGACAACCCTCATGGAACGCCCGATAACGGCTCAGCAACTCCGCATCTGTCTGTGGCTTCTCATGCCTCACCCGGGCCAGAATGTGGAAATGATTCGACATGATTGAGTAGGCCAGAATATCCACCCCACAGAATGCCGCCTGCCGCCGCATCATCCCGATGAACATCTCCTTCTCCCCATCCTCCAGCAAATGCCCACCCAAACAACACCGACTCATCAGATGATAGAC
>JAQVLM010000022.1 GCA_028704125.1 Opitutales bacterium | reverse complement strand
CTGCCGCATCCACACATCATTGTCGGAAACGCTTGCATCCCATTTCCTGCGATCCCGGCAAACCTCAAAAACAAAGCGATTGAGACCGAAAAAACGACTCCGTTCAACCGCATCATCCATACGGGTGAGAATCTCCGGATCAAACGGCATCAGCGCCTTGACCTCTTCCGGAATGCCACCCTCCATACGCCAACAGCCGCTGAAATACAACCCCTCACCCGGGCCAATCCGGTCGATCACTTCAAACGGGGATTCCATCGGTTTCCACTCCAGCGTCCGCGATTGCTCGGCTCCCACCGCATCACTTGCACCAACAGAAGCCCAAACGATCATCGCCAGTAGCAAAACACGGGCAAACCCACCCCCCGCCGGAAGGCATCCGGCGTTTGAGAAATAGAATATTATCAAACGGTGGCGCCGAAGCACCATCAGGGGTATCATGTGCGCAATATCTGCGGACTATGGGAACGATGCAAGCCGGATCGAATTGACTCCCCTGAGAATCCTTGGCACGGCTTCTTTTCCTGAACATGACCAACGAATTCAACACACCGCCCGCTTGGAGAATCCCGGATTCGATCGTCTTCGGCCTTCATTCGATGCAGGATCACACCCAAACGCTCGATCCTGCCGAAGATGAATGCGTCCGTTCAGCCGCTCCCAAGCGACGGTTGGAATTCTCCACCGCCCGTCATGCGATCCGGCAAATCATGACCACATGGGGCATTCCGCCTCAGCCTGTGACCATAGGAGCAGATGGCCAACCGATCTGGCCAAAACCAGTTCACGGAAGCATCACCCACACCCGCGACTTGTGCTGGGTTGCACTGACACGTGACCCGGAAATCCGATCCATCGGAATCGACATCGAACGGCGAGACAGGATGCACCCCGGGCTTTGGGAACGCATTACCACCGATTCCGAGCGATCCACACGCGCATGCGACACTCTACCATCCGGAATCTCAGCCAACGACTTTCACAGCGTCATCTTCAGCGCCAAGGAGGCATTTTTTAAGTGCCAGTATCCGCTGACATCCCGTTGGCTGGGATTCAAGGATGTGGAACTCTCCATGTCCTTCGATTCCGATTCCGTCACGGCTTCCATTGCAAACGGGCAACGTTTTCCAAACGACGACCTGAGTCTTTCGGGGTTTTTCTCGATCACCGAGCAACACGTGTTTTCGATTTTTCTGCTTTCATCCAATCGCAATACCGGTGAACCGGCCCCGTTGGAGTCCCACTTATAGGCGATCCACCTCAGTTCGATTCCCATCCCCTTCGCCGAAACACCAAACCGTGCTTCACCCACGGCCGAAACCTCCACCTCAAATCATTCCCACGCAAGGCGGGTCGAGCCGCCCCCGGTGAGCCGCTTGAAAGTCGGGAAGCTGGCCTCCATCGGCAATGCCTCCCGAAAGCCGCTTCCCTGAATCCCGAAACGATGTCCCCAAACGACCGCACATCAAAAATAAACGCAGCATCCCCACCTGCGGACTCGCAAAGCGGGGATGCTCCGGTTTCTATCCTAAGACAAGCAGAGAACAATCTACTTGTTATCAAAGACAAACGGTTGCACGGCACGCGCCACCACAGGGCTTCCATTCTTCAACGGCGCCTCAAACTTCCACTGTTTGAGTGCCAGATAGGCTTGCCCGAGAAACAGATCCGGCGCATCGGAGTTAACCACCCTCGGGAAACGGATACTACCAGTCTCATCGATGAAAAACTCGATGCTTGCACGGGTGGTCTCAGGCACATCACCGATGCGGGGAATCTCAGGTTTCACCATTTCCACTGGCTTCGGAATCCGATCGAGTTCCGACAGCTCGGAGACACGGTATTCATTTCCATCGGACAGCCCGAACCGATCCCTCAAGATGTTGTTCGTGACGAAGCTTCCGATATCCATGTTGACGATAGCCCCCTCCAGCCTGAAGGAAAGAACCACCTCCTTGATCACTTTTTGAGGCTCGCCATCTTCCAGGATCGGAACAAATTGCCATCTGTCGACCACACGGTTGACCGAGTTGATGAACTCGGGATGCGAGGCTCTGAGCACCAGCATGTCGCTGATCCTGCCCTTCTCATCAATCTCGAACAACACATTCATGTCGCCGTTCACCACTCCACGCCCTTTCAAAACAAGCGGGAAAATGGGGGGCACAAACTTTTCCAACGTCAAATTTGTGGACGAAGAGCGCACATCTCCATGTAGCATTCCCGAACACAAACACGCCATTGCCACAATCGCTCCAAAGGTTTTTTTAGCTATTTTCATTTCGTCGCCTTTCGTATAAGTTCGAATGGCGGTTATAACCCGCTCTCGAACCAAACCCTTCAAATCCATTTGCAGCATTTTCATTCCAGAGCATTCTTTTTCCAACCCAATTCGACCTCACGCACATAGAACCTCCACCGGAGAACAGAAAAATGCACCCCCAGCCACCATCCACCGGCTCGCTCCCATACTCCGAACCCACCCTTCGACGCGTTCTCATCCTCATTGCAGTATTTATCGCAGGCCTCGGTCTGGTAATCTTTCCGCCCGCCCGGGTTCCCATCGCAGATGAGGTAGCCGAAACTTACTTTCAGGACACCATCCGCAAAGCGGGAATTGCCTACGGAACAGCCCGCCTCGTGAATGCGGGAGTCTCCGTCGTTAAGGAATCCTCGCTTCAACTCGAACCCGGCGGACTGGGAGTCGCGGTCGCAGTTGGCCAAGTCGCCGACCCCCTCGACGACATGACCGAAAGGCTTTCGTCGATGCTCGTCACCGCCATAGTATCGCTTCTGGTCCAAAAAATCTGCTTCGAAATCGCCCAAGCATATGTATTCCAGCTGCTGGGTGGCATGCTCATACTGAGTGCGCTGCTTTCGATCATCCGCGTCCCAAGCAGTTTGGCAGTGCGGAACCTGCTGCTTCGCATCAGCCTGTTTCTCATGATCCTCCGCTTCTTTCTTCCGGCATCGGCTTTCCTCTCCGATTTTCTCAATCGCAATCTTTTCTTTCCGAAGGTCGACGAATACCATGCGGCACTGGTCCCGATCACAACCGAATTCGCCGCGCTCATGGAATACGAGATGCCTGAAATCGGAAGTATTCGCGAAGCGTTTTCTGAACCCGCGAAAGCCATTGGGAACAAGACCCGTCAACTCAAAGATGCCGCATCGAAAATCGTGGAATTCGTCGCCCACGAAGGCATGGAGGTCTTTAACACGATGCTCAAAATCACCGCCATCTACCTTGGCGTCTTCGTGGTTCAAGTGCTGTTCATACCCTTGGGTATGTTTTGGTTCTTAAACAAACTCCTGGCCATTCTTTTCGGATTCCATGCCCCGGTTTACCTTACGGGAGAACGGACTCCACCCCCAAAGGCCAGCGAAGCACACACACGGGAAAACATCCCACAGACCTAAGCACAGGTTTGCAAATTTCCCATTCTCCGGTTTTCTCAACTCCTAATCATGTCCCAGACCCACAGACATCCCTTTCTCAACGGCCTCAGCAAGCACCGCGGAGCCCCACCGACTGTCCTTGTCATATTCGGAGCCTCCGGCGACCTGACCCAGCGCAAACTCATCCCCGCGATTGCCAACCTCGCGCTGGACAACCTGCTCCCCTCGGAATTCCACTTCATCGGGTTTGGACGGACCCCGGTATCGGACACGGATTTCAGGACACTTTCAAAGGAAGCCATCGAATCCCATTCCAGGCGTTCCATCATTGACGACGTCTGGGAACGGATCCGTCCACAGTTTTCTTACCACGCTGGGGACTATGGAGATGCGGATGCATTCAAAGCATTGGCGGATCGCATCCATGAAATGGAAAAACAAAGGGATAGCCATTTCCAACTACTCTTCTACATATCCACTCCGCCCGGAGTCTTTTCGAACATCATCCGCAACCTTGGATTAAGCGGGTTGGCATCCCATGGAGCAGACTCTGATCATCCGGCCAGAGTCATCATCGAGAAACCTTTCGGCCACGATCTCGAGTCCGCCAGGGAACTCAACCGCACCCTCCGGTCCCATTTCCGCGAAGACCAAATCTACCGGATTGATCATTATCTCGGTAAGGAAACCGTGCAGGATCTCCTCGTCCAACGATTCGCAAACGCAATCTTCGAGCCGATTTGGAACCGCGAGTATGTGAGCTGCGTGCAAGTGACGGTTGCCGAACAACTCGGGGTCGGCTCACGCGCAGGGTACTATGATCAGAGCGGCGCTTTGCGCGACATGATCCAGAACCATGCCATGCAACTGGTCTCGCTCACCGCAATGGAACCACCCGTATCGCTCGACCCGGAATCCATCCGCGACGAAAAAGTCAAGGTGCTCAAAGCCATCCAGTCGCTCGACCTTCGCAACAGCGAGGGAGATGCGGTCCGCGCCCAATACAGGGAAGGTCTGATCGAAGGACAACGCGTCCACGGATACAAACAGGAGAACGGGGTACCTGCCGGATCCAGTACCGAAACCTATGCCGCACTGCGTCTCTTCATTAACAACTGGCGCTGGAAAGGTGTGCCATTCTACGTCCGCTCCGGCAAACGCATGGCCCGTCGCACCAGCGAAATTGCCATCCAGTTCAAGCGTCCGCCCGGTATCCTATTCAGCGAAGGCAACCGCTTTGACCTCTCTCCAAATGTCATGGTCATCCGGGTTCAACCGGATGAAGGCGTCACCCTGCTCCTGAATTCAAAGGTTCCCGGACTCGAAACCCGGACCCAACCGGTCAAGATGCATTTCAACTATGCCACCACCTACGGATCCAACACACCAGAGGCTTATGAACGCCTGATCCTCGATGCCATGATCGGGGACAGCACCCTGTTCATCCGCGGGGACGAAACCGAAGAATCCTGGCGCATCATCACCCCGGTTTTGGAACACTGGAAAGCACTGGATGCCCGGGGACTGGAAACTTACTCAGCGGGCTCATGGGGGCCGCTCGCAGCCGAGCGCCTCCTCTGGGAACACAAACATGAATGGCGCCGCCCCGGGCCTTGAAACTGATCCAGCCATGCCCAGCATCCTTCACAACCTTCCCGGCATCTCCATGCCGGTATCCCACATTTCCCGCAACCTCAGGCAAATGTGGATGGCCGATCCCGGCACGCAGGACACTCCGCCTTCCGACTTCCGCGCATCCCAGCTCAATCTGGTGATCCATCTTGGCGAAGACACCAGCACGGGCGAAGCACTGGCCATTTTCACCACCGGTATTCACTTTGGCCAACGCTATCCCTGCAGGATCGTCATGCTTTGTCCCCAAAGAAACGGGCATCCGGCCGACGCCGCAATCGAATCCAAGCTTTTCACCCAATGCTATATTGGAGATACCCACCGGCAAATGTGCTGCTGCGAGGTGATCATGCTGGGCTATGATCCGGCAGAGCCTCATATGCTCTTCAACCTTGTCTCGATCTGGCTCGAAAGCGATCTGCCTGTTTTTCACTGGTTCCACCGGGTTCCCGAAAACCAAGTGCGCAATCGTCACCTCTCTTTCGTGCGGGCAAGCCGGCGGGTGATCTTCGATTCGGGAATCGACAGCATCGACCTTCGCGATATTCCCACACCGGATCCTTCGAAAATACATGACCTCGCTGCCGCTCGAACGCTCCCCATACGTCAATCGGTTGGTCAGATCCTCAGCACCTATGATCCATCCGAAATCATCCGGGGTATTCGCGGAGCACACCTTTTGTGCCACCCGAAAATGCGGGCGGAAGCCGTGCGCTTTTCCGAATGGATTGAAGATGGGCTCAAACAGTGCGTGACACGCTCCGGATCAACCGCAACCGTACCGGTTTCGGTCATCGACAGCCCGGACCACGATTCTCCTTTTGAGATCCGCTTCGATTACGCCGATGACACCCGTATCTTCTCCTGGCGGCTGCTTCCGGCTCAAACCGAAGCATCGATCCGCTGCCGGATCGGCACCCGCAGTATCGAGAACCTGGTCAGCATCCGGCTCCCCGACTCGGCATCGACCCTTGCGGAAACCATGTTCTTCGGCTAGAAGGCATCCCGCCCCCTCCGTTTTCCGCCCCGTCAACTGCCAGAGCGGCGCTCCCGAGCTTCGCTCAAAGCGGCTTGCGATGCGTCCCCCAAAGCTGGTTCCCGGCAGCACATGGTGTGACCTTTAGCTGTTTTCCCGATTTCGATCATTTTCGGACGAATTGCCTTGAGCCCGGCGAGATTTATCGCTTAATCATTCCGGTATCATGCCTTCCCCCGTGCTTCCCCCATTCTCCCGTTTGGCCATCCGGTCGATTCTTGTTTCGCTCGCTCTGGTCCTCTGTTTATCTGCAACAGAGGAGCAACCGTTCGATGAGGGATGGCGTTTCCAATTGGGAGACATTGGAGCGTCTGCGTCCCAACCGGAAGCGAATGATTCAAAATGGCAAAGCGTCAGATTACCACATGACTGGGCGATCACCGGAGCCTTTGATCCTTCGGTCGACGGCTATGCAGGCAAACTTCCATGGCAAGGCGTCGGTTGGTATCGCAAATCGTTCAAACTTGACGAAAACGATTCCGGCAAGCGGGTGTATTTTGATTTTGGAGCCGTCATGGCCCATAGCCGGGTCTTTATCAACGGGCATCTTGCCGGATCGTGGGACTACGGCTACACCTCCTTCCGGATGGATGCCACCCCCTACGTTCGTTTCGACGCCCCCAACCTGATCGCAGTTGAGACAGATACCCGCAAATGGGGAACCCGCTGGTATCCGGGGGCAGGTATTTACCGCAGCGTTTCCATGGTGCTTGAAGATCCGGTTCATTTTTCTCATTGGGGAACCTTTGTCCGCTCAGAAGCCATCGAAGGCCAACCGGACTCCTACCGGGTAACCATCTCCAGCACAATCACGAATCATACCGGGCAGAATGAAGTGGCTCAGGTGATGATTACCGCGACCTCCCCCGATGGACAGATCGTGCAGCGGCTATCGACCGCTTTGCCAGTATACGCATCGACAGACAATACGCTGGATCACAGCTTTTCACTCAAACAGCCCGAACTTTGGGACATCGACAACCCGGCACTGTATCATTTGGAAATGCGCCTTTCCACCGCGTCCGGTGCCGTTTCATCCATACAGATTCCTTTTGGAATACGAACCGTTCGCTTCGATCCGGATGACGGCTTTCATTTGAACGGTCGCCGGGTCCAGATCAAAGGGGTCAACCTCCACCATGATCTCGGTCCACTCGGGGCCGCCTTCAATCCAAGAGCCGCAGAACGCCAACTCGAGATCATGCGGGAAATGGGGGTTAATGCACTCAGAACCAGCCACAATCCTCCGGCCACAGAAGTGCTCGACCTTTGCGACCGCATGGGAATCCTCGTATGGGATGAGGTATTCGACAAATGGGATGCTACCGCCGGGCGCCACGAGGGACAACCTCCGCTTGAGGAATTCGGAGACCGCCATATCCGTTCCACCGTCATGCGGGATCGGAATCATCCCTGCGTTATCACATGGTCAGTCGGCAACGAAATCCTTCCGGGAGGCGCAGATGGCGTTACTCCGGAACGGACCGCATCCATGGTAGAATCCGTCCGGCGCTATGATACAAGCCGCCCCGTGAGCATGGGTTGCCACATTCCGGCCATGGTGGATGATGCGAACTTTGACGCGCTCGACATGACGGGATGGAACTATGCGAGGCGATATTTGGCATTCCGCAAAAAGTATCCCGCCAAACCAATTCTCTACAGTGAATCCGCATCTGCCCTGAGCACACGCGGGCACTACGAACTG
Source organism: Opitutales bacterium (assembly GCA_028704125.1). GTDB lineage: Bacteria > Verrucomicrobiota > Verrucomicrobiia > Opitutales > JAFGAQ01 > JAFGAQ01. The sequence goes on along the minus strand of JAQVLM010000022.1, from coordinate 8,029 downwards.
CCACTCCCCCAGCGACCGACCGATCGCTCGGAATCCCTTCAGGTTTGCTCATACGACCTGAATGCGGCGGACTGGTCGGATATCGCGGATGCGGAGTTCAAGCTGATGGAAACCGACTCCTACGTAGGTGGCGAATTTGTATGGACCGGATTCGACTACATCGGCGAACCCACTCCTTACTCTCCGCAAGCCAGAAGCTCCTACTTTGGCATTGTGGATCTCTGCGGATTTCCCAAGGACCGCTTCTTTCTTTACCGCAGCTACTGGCGTCCCGACACCCCTACTGTGCACATTCTCCCGCACTGGAACTGGCCTGATCGGGTTGGACAAAACGTTCCGGTGTTTGTCTATACCAACGGTGATTCAGCCGAGCTTTTCCTGAATGGCCGTTCACTCGGGATCAAACGCAAGGGTGAAGTGCCGGACCGGAGCCCCAACCTGCCGGGCCAGGGAATCGCACAGGCATCTTCGGCTGCTCCAGACCACCCGGCTCAATCAGCAATAGATGAAAACCCAACGAGTTGCTGGAAACCCGACCCGGAAGACTCCCAATCGTGGCTGGAGGTCTGTTTTGAAGAACCCCGTTCCATCGGTTATCTCGCGATCGACTTCGAAAAGGAAGAAAAGCTCTTTTCCTATGCCATACAGGTTGAGGATGCCAATGGGGAGTTTCAAACCCTTCTCGAGAAGCCGACCAGCGATGTGCCAATGTGGGGCGGCCCGAAACGCATATTCCATTCCATAGAGGCGACAACCAAACGGATTCGCATCCAACTGGGTGAGACCAAGGACTCCGCGACACCGGCGATTCGCTCATTTGCGGTTTATGAACATCCCGTAGAGAACGATTACTACGATGTAACCTACCACTACCGGTTGCGTTGGAATGATGTCGTCTACGAGCCGGGTGAACTGAAAGCCGTCGCATACAAAGACGGAAACGCAATCGGTGAAGCCATCGTCCGCACGGCGTCGGAACCCGCATCCATTCGATTGACGCCAGATCGCACCACGCTTCAGGCAGACGGAACCGACCTGAGCTTCATCACGGTGGAGGTCCTGGACGCGGAGGGCAATCCGTGTCCGCTGGCCGACAACCGGATCGATTTCAAACTCGATGGGCTGGACCTCGCGGGAGTCGGAAACGGAAACCCGCTATCGCTTGAGCCCTTCAAGGAGCCATACCGTAAACTGTTCAACGGAAAGGCGTTGCTGATCGCTAGATCCCGCAATGGGGAATCCGGCACCGCCGCCATTCAAGCGACAGCTGAAGGACTCCAATCTGCCCGGCTCGAGTTGGACCTGATCCATCCTTTGTGAACCCCTGCATCTTCTGTTTTTCAATGAATAAAACCATCCTATTCACCCTCGCCTTGAGCGCCGTATTCATGCACGAGCCATCAATGCCCAATACCCTGTCCGCTGCGGACAACGAGTCCAGTCCCAGAAGCTCCGTGGAGTTGGTTCACGGGAACGGATGCACCCGCATCCAGTTCTACGCCCCCGGGATTGTCCGCGTTACAAAATGGGCATCTGGAACCGACCGGATCGAGCCCGACAGCATCAGCGTGATTGCATCTCCCAATGCGACAAATGGACCACTCGGCACCATCGATGACCCGAACGGTATCGGATTATACTCCGATGTCCTGCATGCCCGCATCAACCGGGACTCCGGAGCGGTCTCTTTCTCCCGACCCGACGGCACCCTGCTGCTGGGCGAGACTCCGCTACCAGCGAAATTTGAAGCGGTCACGTTTTCAGATGATCAAGGATACTCCATACGCCAAAATTTCAATCTCGATAAGGATGTGGCGGTTTTCGGCCTCGGGCAGCATCAGGGAGGGTTGTTTAACTACCGTGGTCACCGCGTCAAACTCGTCCAGACCAATACCGATGCCGTCAACCCGTTCCTCATTTCAACAACACCCTGGGGTATCCTCTGGGACAACTATTCCCAAACCATCTTCTCCGATGACCCCGAATCCGGCGCTGCATTCTGGTCGGAAATGGGAGATGCCATCGACTACTATTTTGTGGCCGGAGACACCATGGACGAGGTCATCGCGGGATACCGCAAGCTGACCGGCACTGCTCCCATGTATGGGCTGCATGCCTACGGATACTGGCAAAGCAAGGAGCACTACGACACACAGGCTGAGATCATGGCGGTCGCCGAGAAGTACCGGGAGCTGGGATATCCCATCGACAACATGATTCAGGACTGGGACTACTGGAATGGCGCTGCCAACTGGAGTGGCATGTTCTTCGACAAAGACCTTTTCCCGGACCCCGAAGGGATGTGTCGCCGCCTCCACGAACTCGACTACCGCGTGATCATTTCGATCTGGCCGGCAGTCGGACCCGCAACGGAGATCTACGCCGATATGGATCGCCACGGGTTCCTTTACCAACCCGTTGGATGGGCCGGTTTCAAATACTACGATGCTTTCAATCCCGAAGCCAACAAACTCTACTGGAAATACCTGCGCGACGGCCTCTACTCCAAGGGATTGGATGGTTGGTGGATCGACTCCACCGAACCGGATGTGGTCAATGCCCTTACCAAAGAATCCACTGCCTACGAAATGAAGCGCGTCGGCCGCAATCACCGGGCTTCCTGGGCACGCACACTCAATGCGTTCTCTCTCGTAATGACCGACGACATCCACCGTTTTTGGAGAGAAGAAACATCGGATCGCCGGGCTTATATTCTCACCCGCTCCACCTATGCCGGACAGCAACGCAATGCCGCTACGACATGGTCCGGAGACATTGGTGCCAGTTGGAAAATCTACCGCGATCAGATTTCGGCAGGGACCAACCACTGCATGTCGGGAATCCCCTATTGGACCTTCGACATCGGAGCCTTTGTGCTCGGAGCCTACGAAGGGGTCTTCAACCGTGGAGGAAAGGATCCCGCTTATCAGGAGTTCTACACACGCATGTTCCAACTGGGTGCCTTTACCCCCATCTTCCGGTCACACGGATCCGAAACGCCTCGTGAGATCTGGGAAATGGGAGAATTCACGGATGCGATCCTCAAATACGATCACCTGCGCTACCGTCTCCTCCCCTACATCTATTCCCAGGCATGGCGAATCACAAACGAGCATTACACGCTCATGCGCGGCTTGCCGATGGACTTCGCCCATGATCCGGACACCCACAACATCGATGACCAGTTCATGTTCGGACCCTCGATCCTTGTTTCTCCTGTCACCGAACCAATGATCCACCGGCCTCCATCCGCGTCCATTCTGGTGTCGCGCGATCACTTCCGCACACCCGATGGAAAAACCGGACTCAAAGCCACCTATCATCGCGACGCCAAACGGACCAAGCCCGGCCTCGAAACCATCGACCCCGAAATCAATGTCTTCTGGTATACCGGCCGCCCGGAATACGCCTCCATCGGTGAGTTTGCGATCCGCTGGGAAGGCAAACTGATCCCGTCGGAAAGCGGTCCACACCAATTCCACCTCAAGAGCTTCGATGCCAAACGCATCCGGCTCGACGGCAAGGAATTGCCCATCGTCTACACCAGCGTTGAGCAGTACACCGCAATCATTGAACTCGAAGCTGGACGGGCCTACGATTTCGAACTCGAAACCGAGAATACCTCCACAGGAGCTGCCCGCATGCAGCTATTCTGGAAAACACCGTCACACTTCGCTGCGGATAAGCTTCCACTGGACTCCCCCAAAACCCGTCGGCTTTACCTCCCAAGCGGCACCAAATGGGTCGATTTCTGGACGGGCGAAGCGTCGGAAGGCGGACAATACATCGTCCGGGATGCGCCGGTGGATCTGCTTCCGCTGCATATCCGTGCCGGAACCATCCTACCGATGGGCCCCTTCATTCAGCATACCGGGGAAAAACCAGCTGACCCGATTGAATGGCGGATCTACACGGGTGCTGATGCCAGCTTCACCCTCTACGAAGACGAAGGCGACAACTACAACTACGAGAAAGGCGTCCACTCCACCATTCGCTTGGACTGGAACGATGCATCCAGCACCCTTTCGATTGGAGCCCGTGAGGGAGAATTCCCAGGTATGCTGGAAGAGCGCACATTCCGCATCGTCCTGGTGTCACCTGGACGAGGAATCGGAGTGGAAACCGAAGCAGATCCCAATCTTGAAATCACCTATCAGGGAAAACCACTTGTTCTGAAACTCTAAAACCGGCCCGGCATTCTCCCTGAAAACCAGGCTGATCCGATAATTCAGCCCAATCATGCCTGACTCTATGTCACCCATGATTGGGCTTTTTCATTCGAAAACCAGCTTGCGGATTCTTCCACAAAGACCTCCGGCACCACAACGACCGGTATTATTAATTCTTTTACGATTTATTTCATACGCCGTGCTTGACAGCCAATGTGTTAAGTTGATGGCATCCTGTGCTGATGCGCTGAAATCCGGCATCTGACAGGAGTCACTCCGGCCAGCATGCGCATTCAAAGCTCATAATCCGGCCAATAAGCCACAACATAAACCACCGCGACGAGTCAACCTTCCAAGCGGTTCACATCTTTCCCTCTATGGGTTTGCTCAGTTCTCCGTTTATCCGTCGCAAGTACTTTGCGTCTGCGTTTCTATTTGCGTGTTCGAGCATCATTTTCAGCACATGGATCACCTACATCCCACGTATTGCTGAGCATCTTTCGATCACGGAGGGTCGCATTGGCAAAGCTATCTTTTTCGCTTCGATTGGTTCGTTTGTCATGATTCCTTTGGCAAAAAAGCTGGTGGACAAATTTGGGGTTGGAAAATGCTCCTACTACGCCCTTTTGATACACAGTTTGGTGCTATTCGGCCCGTTCCTTGCAGATTCCTATTCTGCCCTATGCGGAGCATTGTTTGTGTTTGGCCTGTCAGGGTCGTTCTTTGGAATCGCGCTTAATTCGCTAACCGCCTTGGTGGAGAGGCAAGATGGCGTATTGGTCATGTCAGGAAGCCACGGATTCTGGAGCGTTGGCGGTGTTATCGGAGCATCCACGGGAGGCTGGATTGCGGCGGTTCTGGATCGGCCATTGCTGCATGTCGCAATTGTCTCCGGGACTCTGATTATCATCCAGACATGGCTTCGGCGCGAGTATTGTTTCCGGAAAGGTGGAGTTCCTTCCGACAAGAAGAAAGGGGGACGGCACGCAATGGTGTCCCTGTTTACAATCGCCATGATCGGGTTGATCATGATGGTTGCGGAAGGTGCCATTGCGGATTGGAGCGCACTGTACCTTACAAAAATCATACAAATCCCAGCTGCATGGATGGGGATGGGATACGCTTCTTTCTCGTTTAGCATGATGATCGGCCGTTTCATGGGAGACAAACTGAGCCATCGCTTTGGATCATGGCCACTTCTGTCTGGTGCGGTCGCCCTCAGCCTTTGCGGATTTGCTTTGGTACTGATCATTCATCCGGGCATCTCACTACTCGGATTCCTCATTGTCGGCTTCGGCTTTTCAGTGATCGTACCCGAGATATTCCGGCTCGCCTCCAAACTCGAAAACATCGATGCATCGACTGGAGTTGCCTACATTTCAGCTACCACCAACATCGGATTCATGGTTGGTCCCGTTCTTCTGGGATTCATAGCGGAATCCCGATCGCTCCACACCAGCTTCTCCGCACTGACAGCATTTGTGAGCATAGCACTTATTGTGTCGCTCTGGAAAACCGTTTTCGGTGCAAAACGAACAGATAATGCCGTTCCGCATCTGCAACCGTAGAAGTCAAGGAGACCCACCGCTGGCAGAAAACTGGACTGAAGAGGCATCTCCAGACTCAGTTGACACTCCAATGCAGATGGGAGTCCCTACCGGAACCGTTCGGTTTCCAATCGGGTTCAGACTGACTCCTGCCACAGGAGAGACCTCATAAGTTCCGGGAGTATTACTGAAATACAGCACATGTGCAGGCGCTTTCACTTCAATGGTGGAAACCACTGTTGAGCCGGTTTTCCGAACCATCCATAAGCCCGGAGCCATATCCGTCATTACGACCTTCTTTGTTCCACTCCCCGCAAAAGGGAAACTGACGGGGTAATCCATCAGGCTTCCGGATTTACTGAAGGTGACGACCCTGTCGGAAACCATCGCACCCTCAAGGTCAGAGGTGGAAATGCGACTCACGGCCAAAGGAGATGCGACCCCATCCATGACCTGCATCACGTTGAAAAAAGCGCCGCTTCCGGATTCAACCTTGGGCCGGATCTGCACCCTCCAGCTTCACGGCTCCTCAGTCTGGATTGATTCAAGGGGACGGGTCGGATAGTTCACACCACCCAAGCCTTCAAACTCGCGCCCCGGTCCACCAACCATTTCCACAATCCGCCTTTCGGCTTCAGGCAGGATCATGCTGGTAACGAGCTTTCCCGAATAGCTTCCATACTTGCCCACGACACCCGAACGGTTGATCGTGAACTGTTTTCCATCCGGCGAAAGCACCGGCTCCTGCATGGCATGACACAACCAGTATTTGTCGAACCCCGGATCGGAAGTGGTCATCCAGTCATATACCAGCAAGACAGCCGGTACCGTGCTTTGTCCGAGATTCAAAAACACAAACGAGCGTTGGTAGGCAGACACCTTGGAGCTGTAGGCTTGGGTGAGATCTCCTTTGATGTGCGTGAACTCAGGCGTCTGCAAATCGGGACCAATCGCATGGGCTAGCACCTCACCGCTGGTGTAGCCCTGTGTCTGAATCACCTCCAAATCATCTGGTTCCCGTCCCAGATTCGGCCAACGTTGTCCTCCATTATTGTCACGCCGGGAATGCCAAATGACCGGCTCATCCGGGTCATAGACCAGCATGCAATTGTGGGCAATGGTCTGCTTGTAGTAGTTTCCATCGTGGACGCGCCCATAGCCTTCCGTTTCGCCATCAATTCTTCCATCCCCGTTTTCGTCGCCTTGATAAATGCCGGAGTCGATGGCCAATGCGCCCCGATAGTAGATCTGGAAGGCTCCTGAGTCGAGGTGCATGTGATTATTGAATTTCACACACCCCACCTTCATCTCCACCACTGCAGTATCCGATTGGGGATCCACATGGTCGTCCCATCCGGTGCGGGCGATCATGGTTCCGATCGGATACGGAAAATAGCGCGACAATGGCAAACCCGAATGGGGCATTGAATCGAGGTTTGGGTCCCGCATGATCAACTCCATTACCGGGCCAATTTCGTTTATGCACGATGGAACTTCAGCTGGCGCACCGGGAATTGCCAAAGCAGAGTCCCTTTGGCGCATCAGTTCATCCAGAAGAAATCCATCCTCATGAAGAAAGGTGGATAATAGAAAACAATCCCGATACAGCCACCATTGACCTGGGTCCACCCAATTGGATGTGTAGATATCCCCATCCCGAAGCATTTGGCCATCTGGACGACGGGCATAGAGCTGCCAATACAAAACATCTTTCATGTCCTCTGAAAACAGCCCGTTGTGCCCCATCCTGCTCAATAGCCAAGCGGACCACAACTCTCCCACATGCCGGCCCTGCCCGTAATCCGTCCCCTGATAATGCATCCCCGCAGAATAGGCAAAGTCACGCGCCGGCTTTACCTTTCCTGCAATCAGTGACATCACCTTTCCATACAATTGATCATCTGGGGCGTTATCCGGATCCCAAAAGGAAATCCCGATGCCCAACATGTTGCGCAGGATTGAGTTTTCGCAAGAGTGACCGGTCACAGCCCCCCCGGTCTGAGCATCCGGGATCGCAATTTCCAGTTTGCCACACAAATCCATAACCCGCGTCCTGAAGATGGATTTGGCATTTTCATTGAAAATCTCCGGCTCGCCGGATGGCCGATTTGCGTCAATTCCGTAACACCAGTCGTAGACCGCGGCCACACCAAACAGCATGCGTCCGCACTCCAGCGACGGCCTGTAGTCCCTGAACTGCGCGTTCCCTGACGTAGGCGGCGTACTCGTTTGGCGTGACGTCCTCGTCCTTGGCGCGGGAGAACAGGGCGAGGATGGCGTTCAGGCTGTGGAGGGGGTTGCCCAGGGGACGGA